>JAHELQ010000117.1 GCA_024644125.1 Candidatus Aminicenantota bacterium
GAATTTCTCCGAAGTTTGCCTGATGGTTCGGTGCAACTTATCTTCGCGGATCCCCCGTATAATATCAAAAAAGCGGAGTGGGATACCTTCGAGTCCCAAAAAAAATACATCGAGTGGAGTATGGCCTGGATCGCGGAGGCCCATCGGGTTCTGGACGTCCGCGGTTCGATGTATGTGTGCGGATTCTCGGAGATCCTCGCGGATATCAAGTGGGCCACCGGCGGATTGTTCAAGGGCTGCAAATGGCTGGTCTGGCATTACCGGAACAAGGCCAATTTGGGAAATGATTGGGGCCGGTCCCACGAGAGCTTGCTTCATTTCCGCAAATCCCGCGACTATATCTTTAACATCGACGAAGCCCGCATCCCCTATAACCGGCATACTCTCAAATACCCGAGACGCCCGCAGGCTGAATCGTCCCAATACGCCAACGGCAATAAAAAGAATTATATCTGGATGCCTCACCCCAACGGCGCCAAACCAAAAGATGTTCTGGATATTCCGACCCTATCCAACGGTTCCTGGGAAAAAACCACCCATCCGACGCAAAAGCCGGTGGAATTGGTAAGGAAGGCGGTGCTATCCTCTTCCGTTCCCGGAGGTGTGATTGCAGATCCCTTCGGAGGTTCCGGAACGACATACGCTGTCGCCGAAGCGTTCGGACGGAAATGGCTGGGTTCCGAGATCAGAGTGGAATATTGCAATATAACCAAAGAAAGACTATCCGATCCCATTCATCTCGAACGGATCCGCAGCGGCAAGGACGAAGAGGAAGCTCTCAAACGGCGCGAAAAAATCAGAGGGTGACCTTCGGTAGCCGGCATTCCCTATCATTTCAGCGACACTTATAAACCAAAACTGGATAAAATTAAACCTTAATTTACACAAAAATTAATTATTTGAATGTGATAGTTGAAATTATTAATAATTTGCACTATAATATTGAAGAAAATTAAGTTGAGGTTTACATGGTACATGATTGGCAAGAATTAACGAAATTGACCGCAGGGTCCCCGATCGTCATTGAGCGGGTGCGCATGACAAAAAAAGGCATCGCCCTCGAAGGGGAGTTCGAGCTCCCGCCGCTGAGTCGCCTCAGCATGGAAGACCAGGTGTTTGTGACCGCGTTTGTCCGTTGCCACGGCTCCATCAAGGAGATGGAACAATTGTTCGGCATCAGCTATCCGACGGTGAAGAACCGGCTGAACCGGATCGCGGAGCAATTGGAATTCGTGGATGTCAATCCTCCAGCGAGGCGAAGCGATGTCATCGATCAATTGGAGCGCGGGGAGTTGTCGGTAGACCAGGCGGTGGAAAAATTGAGAGGTTCAAAATGATTCCTTTGTGGATGCGACTTAAAGTCATCGAGGAAAACAAGAAAAAAGTCTCATTGTGGTTGCCTTTGTTTTTGGTCTGGCTATTGTTGCTGCCGCTGGTGATCTTGTTGATCCCGTTTTTATTGTTGGCGGCGTTGATTACCTGGCAAAAAGGGTACGGGAAGATGATTTTGATGGCGTTGCCGATGTTATGGTCGGTTCTCGCTGGATTGTCCGGCATGCGTGTGGAAGTCGAGAAAAAAGGCAGTATTGTCTTTATGCAATTTATTTAGATTGAGGAGAAGATCATGAGCGAAGAAAAACGTAAAATATTGGAAATGTTATCCGAGAAAAAAATAACCGTGGATGAAGCCGAGCGGTTGCTCAGCGCGTTGTCCGGCGGAGAGGGGAGTGAAGCTGAAGAGGGCGTAGCCGAAGGTTCTCCTAAGTGGCCGACGTTTTTGCGGGTGCTGGTGGAACCCGGCGAGGAGAGTGAAAAGGGAGACCGCGTCAATATTCGCATTCCCATCAAACTGATTCGCGCCGGTCTCAAATGGGCTACATTCATTCCCAAACACGTGCGGGAAGACGTGAGTAAAACCCTCCATGAAAAAGGAATCGAGATGGATTTCGACAAACTGAATCCCGCGGATATCGAAGAGTTGCTGCTTCATCTGAACGACTTGACGGTTGATGTGGAAGGCAAAGATCGAGTCAAAGTGTTTTGTGAATAGTTTTTCTAGATCGAACCGGGGAGCGCGATGCGTCATACGCGGCATGGCGCTCCCAATTTTTTATTCCAGGAATTTCCAGATGTCCCGAACGATGAATTTGGAGAAGGGGAAGATATAATCGCTGTACGGATTCTCTCGTGTCCTGGGAGGCATATCCACAAAATACATGCCGTCGGTTTTGGTCAAAAATTTTGTATATACCATAAAAAGCCCTGTGACAAATGTATAACTGATATTGTTTATCTCCTTCCGTTGGACGTCGTTCAGGAAGATACCGATTACCTTTACGTCGTGACCGACAAATTCCCGCATCAACAACTTGTCGATAAAAATTTTCCCCAGGCGGTCCTTTGATGAGGTTTTGAGCGAAACCACCATCTCTTTGGGATCCAGCGAATGGGAGTTCGACCGCACCTCGGGAAACGGGGAGAACACCAGGTCCGTTTCGCACGAGTAGATATCGCCGTTGTCTTCCGAATAGGGAATCTTGAGCACGATCTTCTTGTTCGCCACGCCCAACGCGGCGATGATCAGCCGCACCAATTCTTCGAAGCGGTTGCCCACATGCTTGCGGGCGCTGTTGGGATTACTCAAGAGATCCAGGCCGATGCCGATGGCTTGTTGCATCGTGTACACAACGCGGTCTATAATCACATGCGATTCGCCGCCAAGCAGGCGGTTGCCCGCCTTCAATTCCCCCAGCAATTCCAGAAACTGCTCGAATTGCCGGCGGAAGAGATGGCTCTCCCGGATAAAGAGCGTCTCCTTGACAGGCCGGGTGTACTTAGTGGTTCCGGCGATGGCTGAGGAGTGGATGATGTAATCGTCGCGCAACGGTTGGGTGGCGGTGATGACGTTCTGCACATGGTTCAACACTCTCTCCGTCAGCCCGGCGAACTCGTTCAGCGATTCTTTCGGCGTTTGCAAGTCTTCTATCAGAGATTTCATCCTTGATCCTTATAAAAGTAAAGATAAGGTTTATCTTATCCCCCCCCAAAAGTCAACCCTGCCGTCAACGCATCGACGTACCTGTCCCCGCAAAGAGTTGTTTTTTGGGTATGAATAGTTTATTATATTGGCAGAATATATTCGCTGGAGGAAATGATGATCGAACTCACCGAAAAAAACGATATCTACCCTGTCTGCCCCCAATGCAAGACGGAGATTCACAATCTCTGGTACCAGGAGCTCGAAGGGGTCTTCGGTAAACGCTACATCTACTTCTGCTCAAACTGCAAATCCTCGCTCGGCGTCTCCCACCGCAAAGGCTTCTGGATGGGCTAACCGACCGCCCGCTATAGAGTCTTCGGATTACGCCTTGAAAAGTTGCATTGTAAAATTATTTCTTATACAATTTCAATTTAGAAAAAAGCGGAGATAATGATATTATGATCACGTTAATAGAGGCGAAGAATTTTCGTTGCTTGCGTTATGTACGCCAGCGATTGGATCATTTTCATGTTCTGGTTGGGCCTAACGCCAGCGGGAAAACGACATTCCTGGATGTGATCTCTTTTTTGGGAAGCCTTGTGGGGAAAGGTCTCGAAGACACCATCATGGAGAGGTCAAATAATTTTGTCGATCTACTCTTCGGAAGATCCGGCTCCGATTTCGAACTCGCCATCGAATGCCGCATCCCTGAAGATCGACGCGCGCTTCTAAAAGAGAACCGGTTCGATACTATTCGCTACGAAGTGGCCATCGGTCTCGACAAAGAATCGGGAGATGTTGTATTCAAAGCCGAGAAGGTGATTCTAAAAAATTCAAGCGGCGAACCGGAAGATGAGGTGCAGCGGGAATTGTTTCCCATGTTTAGAACACCCCCGTTGACAATCATCGCACCCAAAGTAGTTAAAAACGGTCGGACGGTGATAAATAAAAAAACCGGGGGGAACGACAATTTTTACTCCGAAGTCCATCCGGGAAAGGGAAAAGGCTGGGCCCCATCGTTTAAATTAGGGCCGAAAAAGTCTGCTCTCGGGAATTTGCCGGAAGATGAATCGAAGTTTCCTGTGTCAACCTGGTTCAAGCAATTTCTCATTGATGGCGTTCAGCAATTCGTCCTCAACAGCATGTTGATTCGCAAAGCGAGCCCTCCTATATCTACAAAAACCTTCCGTCCAGATGGATCCAACCTACCCTGGATGATCGAAAATATCAGAAAAAAATCCCCTGAATCCATCGCCGACTGGGTGTCGCACCTACGCACAGCTCTGCCGGACATCGAAGATATAAAAACAGTGGAACGTCCCGATGACCGCCACCGTTATCTTGTAATTTGTTACAAAGGCGGTCTCGAAGTACCATCGTGGATGGCCTCGGACGGAACACTTCGTCTTCTGGCTCTGACGTTGCCGGCTTATATTCCCGATCTATCCGGCGTCTATCTCATCGAAGAGCCGGAGAACGGGATTCATCCCCGCGCCGCTGAGACGGTATTTCAGTCCCTTTCATCTGTCTATGACACCCAAATCCTATTAGCTACCCATTCACCGGTGATTCTCAGTATGGTCGATCCAGCCCAGGTCTTGTGTTTTGCCAAAACCGAAGACGGCGCTACAGATATTGTTCTGGGTAAAGATCATCCCAACCTTCAAAATTGGAAAGGTGAAACCAACCTCGGAGTCCTCTTCGCCGCAGGAGTGTTGGGATGACCGATCTGGGAAAAAAGGATCTTATCCTTTTGGTCGCCGACAAAGATATGGAGTTTGCCTTAAAAGGAGTATTCTCTCAGATCCACTCCCTTTGTATCCATCCCATACAGTATGATTCTTATATTCACCCGGAACATGATCCAGGTTGTTGGCTGAGAGGGCATGAATTCTTGCGTCCCTTCGCCCGTAAATACGAACACGCCCTGGTGGTTTTGGACCGCGATGGATGTGGCCGGGATACCAGCGAAAGAGAAATCCTAGAGCGAGAACTCGAAGACAGGCTTTCGGTTTCAGGTTGGGGCGATGATGCCTCGGCAATCGTCATTCAGCCGGAGTTGGAGATTTGGGTTTGGAGTGATTCTCCTGAGGTTGAACAAGCTCTTGGTTGGAAAGGAAAGAATCCGGGCCTTCGAAGTTGGCTGGAGAAGAAAGAGCTTTGGACAGATAAAAGCAAGAAACCGTCGGATCCTAAAAAAGCGGTGGAATTGGCGTTAAGGGAAGTTAGGAAGCCCCGTTCGTCTTCCATCTATCAAAACCTCGCCGAAAAAGTTTCGTTCAAACGGTGTGAAGATCCGGCGTTCGAAAAACTCTGCAAAAAACTCACCGAATGGTTCCCGGCCTAGATTAATTGGGCGATTCATGATTTTTGACTTTTGATAGGAGAGGTGTGTTTTTTGACAGAATTGTTACGTTTGGGTGGCAATTCTGTTTTTTGGGGAGAGTATAATGAGGGGGAACTCTGGAATTGGGAGGTATGAGGATATGATGAAGAAGATAATCTGGATCATCATTTTGTTCCTGCTCTATGTGACTGTGCTGGGGGAGGATGGGGGATTGCTGAAAGAGCTTGTCAATCCGTCGCGTTTGTATGTTGACGGGGGACAGGTGTTTGTGGTGGACTTTCCCAGGGTGTATATCTATTCGCTGGAAGATCTGTCTCTGGAAGCGTCGTTCGGTAAGGAGGGGGAAGGTCCCGGTGAGATGCGGGGATTCGCGCGGTTGATGTTTGATGACGGGGATATCATCGTTGAGCATCATATGCGGTTTTCCTATTTTTCCCGGGACGGGAAGTTTCTCAAAGAGCGGAAAATTCCGGTGAGCTTTAACCGGGGGGTACAGAAGATGGGAGACAAATGGGTGGTGTCCCACACGGACCAGCGGAAGGACAAACCGGACCTGACGGATTTGACCGTCAATATTTACAATGACACGTTTGAGCGGGAGCGGGAGATTTACCGGTTGCCCTATTATTTTCAGTTGAACAAACCGATCAACGCGATTTATTTGCCGGAGGCGGACCGGCGCAGCGGGATACGATTTTTTGTACATGACGATGAGATCTTCGTCGAGGGAGAGCAGGGGGAGGCAGGGAGCTGAAAGTGCCTGTCCCCATTGCGGCCGAGACTCTCTTCTCCTTTTATCCGTTCGCCATCTACGAAGGCTGCATCTATCAATTACTAAAGATCGCCGACGTGGAGTGGAAGATGCGGATAATGCCGATAGGGGAGTGAAAAAATAAATTTTAGGTTGAAAATATTTTTTTCAATTGATAGAATGTGAAACAATACAGGAGGTAAGTATGCTGAAGAAACTTACAGAAACAAAAAAGAAAATGAAAAAGAAAGATTTTATCGAAAGAAAAGCGGCTGTCCATATTTGCGATGGCAATTGTATGTTCGCGTGCCTTGTCAAAGATGTACTGAAGCTTTCTCTCATGAGCGCACTTAATGCTGATTGAGTTTTCACTTAATTTGAATTCAGGAGGTGAACCATGTTAAAAAAATTGACTGGAGAAAAGAGTAAAAAGAGAGAATTTGTCGAGAGGAAAGCGTCTATCCACATTTGTGACGCCACTTGCGAAATTAATTGCATACGGGAAGTGACGATTAAGTTTGCCTTGCTAGGATCTCTTAATGATATCCCCTAAGCTTGTAGCATAACGAATGTGGGCGGGGAGATAGGGATGAGTCCTTATCTCCCCAGCCTAAAATCGATTTCTCCTTCTATCCCTTTACCATTCACAAAGGGAAATTATTTCAATTGATTGAAAATTCCGAAGAAGAGTGGGAATTACGTATAATATCTATGAAGTAAGAAATCAAATAATTTTGGAGGAAACCATGTTAAAAAAATTGACAGCAGCAAATTCCACAAAGAGGGAGTTCATCGAACGGAAAGCGAATGAGCACATTTGCGAACGCAATTGCTGGTTCATGTGCGGACTGGAATTGATTCCGAAAGTTGATCTTATTTACACTCTCAACGTCGGCTAACGGTGACGGCGCCGGAGAACGACCTTCCGTAACTTGATGCAGAACGTCGATCTCCATTATTCATGTATTAATTTGTGAGTCAAAGCGGGGAGATAGGGATGAGTCCTTATCTCCCCAGCCTTAAATCGATTTCTCCTTCTATCCCTTTACCACCCACAAACGAAAATTGTACCAATTGGTTGAAAACGCCGACGAAGAGTGGGAAATGCGGATAATTACGATAGAGACGAAAAATAAATAATTATTTGTTGCAAAAAAAATCTACAATTGATAGAATGTGAAAAAGTAACAGGAGGTGAGTTTGCTAAAGAAACTTACAGTAACAAAGAAAAAAAAGAGAGATTTTATCGAAAGAAAAGCTGCTATCCATATCTGCGATAGCTACTGTATGATTGTGTGCCTCATCGAAGATGTTCTAAAGATTTCTCTCATGGTCGGACTCGACGCACTTTAAGTCATCGTTTAAAAAAAAAATTGGAGGAAACCATGTTAAAAAAATTAAACGCCAACAACAAAAAGAAACGGAGCTTCATCGAGCGGGCAGCCAGTGTCCATCCATGCGATATGACTTGTATGGTTGAATGCATAACGCTAGAAGTTCCCAAACTCAACCTGATGTATAAGGTTGATCTCCATTAAGCCGGTATTTTTATGAATAATGGGCGGGGAGATGAGTGTGAACTCTTATCTCCCCAGCCTTTCTCGTAGGTTTTTGATTTGCTCGCGCAATTGGATGGCCCGTTCGAAATCCAGGCGGTCCGCCGCGTCCCGCATTTCCGCTTCCAGGTTGATGAGTAGATTGGGGACCTCTTTTTTGGGGATGTGCTTTGTATCCTTTACATCCACCTCTTTTTCCTTGATGGGCTTGATGATGGTCTGCGGATCGATGTTATGTTCGCGATTGAATTCGATCTGCAACGTGCGGCGGCGATTGGTTTCTTCCAATGCGTTGCGGATGGAATCGGTGGTCCGGTCGGCGTAGAGAATGACCTTCGAATTGACATTCCGGGCGGCGCGGCCGATGATCTGGATCAGGCTGCGAGTGTCTCTGAGGAATCCCTCTTTGTCCGCGTCGAGAATGCCTATGAAGCCTACCTCGGGAATATCCAACCCTTCCCTGAGTAAATTGATCCCCACTAACACGTCGAATTTCCCCAACCGCAATTGCCGTATGATTTCCGTTCGCTCCAGAGTCTCGATTTCCGAATGAAGGTAACGGGTCTTGAAGCCCTGCTCGGACAGATACTCGGTCAGCTCTTCCGCCATCTTCTTGGTGAGGGTGGTGACCAGGACCCGGTCGCCGCGCTCGATGGTGGCTGCGATCTCCTTCTTCAAATCCTGGATTTGGCCCGAGATTGGGCGCATCATTACCTCAGGGTCCACCAATCCGGTGGGGCGTATGATCTGCTCCACCACCTGCGACGAGCGCTGCCTCTCGTATTCACCCGGAGTGGCGGAGACATAGACGGCGTGGCAACGCTCCATGTACTCCTCGATCTCGTGAAACTTGAGGGGACGGTTGTCGAAGGCGCTGGGAAGACGGAAGCCATATTCAATCAGATTGCGTTTCCGCGAATAATCGCCCCGGTACATGCCGTTGAGCTGCGGAATTGTCTGATGGCTCTCATCCACCACCAGCAGAAAATCATCGGGAAAATAATCCAGCAAGCAATAGGGCTTCTCTCCAGGATTCCTGCCGTCAAAGAAGCGCGAGTAGTTTTCGATCCCCTTGCAAAAACCGGTTTCCCGGATCATTTCCATGTCGTACATGGTCTTTTGCCTCAACCGGTGCGCCTCCAGCGCTCCCAACTGCGGAAGCCGCTCCTCGAGCTCCGCCTCGATATGCTGGATAGCCTGCTCCATTTTTTCTTCCGGGATCACATAGTGGCGGGCGGGGTAGATATATATATAATCGAATTGATCCAGCGGCTTGCCGCTCATGCGATCGATCTCCACGATGCGGTCGATCCGGTCGCCGAACAATTCGACGCGGATGATATTGTTCATGTAACCGGGGACAAAGTCGAGGGTGTCGCCGGTAACCCTGAACCTGCCGGGCTTCAGTTCCAGTTGGTTACGCTCGTACAAGCTGTCCACCAATTTCTGCATCAAATCCCGGCGGCCGGCCTCATCGCCGACTCTGATCTCGAAGCCCAACTGCTTGAAGTAGTTGGGGTTGCCCACACTGTAGATGCACGATACCGACGCCACCACGATCACGTCTTCCCGCATCGCCAATGACGCCGTGGCAGCCAGGCGCATTTGTTCGATTTTGGGGTTGATGAGGGCGTCCTTCTCTATATACAGATCCCGTTGGGGGATATAGGACTCCGGTTGGTAGTAGTCGTAGTAGGAGACAAAAAACTCCACCCGGTTGTTGGGGAAAAAGTCCTTGTATTCGTTGTATAACTGCGCCGCCAATGTTTTGTTGTGGGCGATCACCAGTGTCGGCTTCTTGAGTTTCTCGATCACATTAGCAATGGTGTAGGTTTTCCCCGATCCTGTCACTCCCAACAGCGTCTGGGTGCTCGACGGTTGCTTCAACCCTTCCCACAAGCCGGCAATGGCGTCCGGTTGCGATCCTTTGGGTTTGAAGCTCGAATGCAATTGAAATTCCATTGGTTGTTCACGTTTCATCGCTTTAAATTATAAAACCATTTTTTGTGTTTGGCAATGGCCGGGGGTCTATTTGTTCGCAATTTGTTTGCTCAGGATTGGTCCAGTAAACTCTTTTTGCGAAGCAACCGATTGTAGGTGATCGCGAAGCGGTGGGCTTCGTCGCGGATCCGCTGGATCAATTGCAAACCCTTGCGTTTGTGGCTGAAGCGCAGCACTGTCGGCGAAGGTGTGCCGGGCACATGAATCTCTTCGAATTTTTTGGCGATGGAGATGACCGGGATGCCGAGCCCCAAATCCCGAAGTACGCTTAGGGCGGCGTTCAATTGACCGGCGCCGCCGTCGATGACAATCAAATCCGGCAATTCATCCCCCTCTTCCATGAGCCGCGCGTAACGCCGGCGTACCACTTCGGCGATAGAGGCTACGTCGTCGATGCCGTCGATGGTCTTGATCTTGAAGCGACGATAGTTGCTCTTGTCGGGCGCGCCGCCGCGGAATTGCACCATCGAGGCGACAGTGGCAGTACCCGCCAGATGGGAAATATCGAAGCATTCGATGACTGCCGGGGTTTCCTGCAAATCCAGAGCCTTGCGTAGGTCGTCCAGTTTTTCCACATCCGCCAATTGGCCGGCCTTGATGTTCTCCATAACCAGATCCACCAGCTTACGTTTATCTCCCTTGAGCGGGATTGTGACAGTAACCGCGCCGTTGCGGCGGGTTTTCAGAAATTCATTGACGCTCTCTTCGACGGGTTCGGGGAGAATGACCTCTTTTGGGACCGGGTGCTCCGAGTAATATTGAACTAAAAATTCTTCAAAAAAATTCTCCGTCTCTTCGAATTGGAATTCCTGCTTGTTTTCCAGAACTCCGCGATGAATGTTGAAGAGAACGAGATACACCGTACCGTCGCGCACCACGTAATTGACCACATCCTCGTTGAAGAGTTTCTGCCGGTCCATCTTTTGCTTCTCTTTGAGACGCTCCACAGCGGCGATACGGTTGCGGATCTCGATGGCCTGCTCGAATTGCAACTGCTCAGAAAACTGCCGCATCTCAATGTTCAGCCGGTCAAGCAAGGCGTCGGCGCGCCCTTTTAATATCAAGCGGACGCCCGACACCCGGTTCCGGTAGTTGTCCGCATCGATGCCGCCGATGCAGGGAGCGTCGCATAGTTTGATGTGATAGCGGAGGCAGGGCTTCTTCTGAAAGCGGCGACAGGTCCTCAAACGGAAGGCTTTGTTCAATGCGGTGAGTACATAGTCGCGGGCCGCCGCCGAAACGAATGGACCGAAGTACTCCCCTCTATCTGTCCGGCGGCGAGCCACTGTAAGACGGGGGAATTCGTCGTCCGTGACGCGGAGGTAGGCGTAGTTTTTGGCGTCTTTGAGGTTGATGTTGTATTTGGGTTGATGCCGCTTGATGAGCGTGTTCTCCAGAATCAACGCCTCTACCTCGGTATCGGTGATCATGGTGTCGATGGTCTGGATATGCTCCACCAATTTTTCGGTCTTGGGGTCGCGCTCCTTGGGGGAGAAATAACTCCGAACCCGTTTTTTCAAACTACGGGCTTTGCCGATATATATGATGACGTTTTTTTTATCTTTAAATAAGTAGCACCCCGGCTGATCAGGAATCGAAGCCAGATCGATCATTTTAACAAAGCCTTCAGGTAGCGGCCGGTGTGGCTGGCGGGATTTTGAGACACCGCTTCCGGCGTGCCGCTGGCTACCAGAGCGCCGCCTTCATCGCCTCCTTCGGGTCCCAGGTCGATGATATGATCGGCGGATTTTATGACGTCGAGATTGTGTTCTATCACCACTACTGTGTTGTTCTTGTTCACCAGGTCGTTCAATACCTTGATCAATTTATGCACGTCATGGAAGTGAAGGCCGGTGGTGGGTTCGTCAAGCAAATACAATGTCTGGCCCGTCGCCTTTTTGGACAGCTCGCGGGTTAACTTGATCCGCTGCGCCTCGCCTCCAGACAGGGTGACTGAGCTCTGGCCCAGTTTGATGTAGTCCAATCCCACCCGTATCAAGGTCTGCAGTTTACTTTTGATGGCAGGAATTTTCTCGAACAATTCTAGCGCTTCTTCGACGCTCAATTCCAGCACTTCCGCGATGGATTTCCCTTTGAATTTGACCTCCAGGGTCTCGTTATTGTAACGCTTGCCTTTGCATTCTTCGCATTCGACGTACACATCCGGCAAGAAGTTCATTTCGATCTTGATGAGTCCGTCGCCCTGGCACGCCTCGCAACGGCCGCCCTTGACGTTGAAGGAAAACCGCCCGGGTTTGTAGCCCCGGAGTTTCGCCTCTTTGGTTTCGGCGAAAATCTTGCGGATCTCGTCGAAGACTTTGGTGTAGGTGGCGGGATTGCTGCGGGGGGTCTTACCGATGGGGCTCTG
>JAHELQ010000611.1 GCA_024644125.1 Candidatus Aminicenantota bacterium
TCCACCAACGCCGTGGTTTCAAACGCCTCCCGTTGCTGCAGGTCCTGTCCCGTCTGCCGGATCACCTGCCGGAGAGTCGTCTCTTCATTCGCCCGTACGCGGGTGGGCAGCGTATTGATGAACAATCCCACCATCTCGCCAATGCCGTCGAGTTTGGCTGAACGTCCAGATACCGTTGTACCGAAGACCACATCGTCGCAATCGTTATATTTCTGGAGTAATATCCCCCAGGCGGTATACAGCACACCCGCCATTGTGGTTTTATTTTCGCGGGCAAACACCTCTACCTCTTCCTTCAATTCCTGTTCGAAGCGGGCATCGTATTTCCCATCCGAATCCGGCTCGCCGCTACCCGCCCCTTTGCAGGAGATTTCTGTCCCTCGCTCCAGACCGTCGAGATAACCCCGCCAGAAATTTTCCTGCTCCGTTTGATCCATATCCCGGCAATATTTGACAAAATTGCGAAATTTATTCCTTTGCAACAGTTTTGGTTTCCCGCCCTGCGACAGTTCCCTGTAAACTTCCAAAAAATCCGCCAGAATAATGCCATTGGACCACCCGTCATAGAGAATGTGGTGATGGCTCAATATCATCCGGTACTCGGCTGGTCCTATTTTGCAAAGCGTCACCCTGAACGCCCCTTGCCGCAAATCGAACTTATCCGCCCGGTCCATTTCCTGCAATTGCCCGAGAGTCCTCTCTTCTTCCGGCGCGGTTAAATCGATAAACCGCGGGAGAACCCCCACTTCCTTCAAGATCACCTGCACATGCTCTTTCACCTTTTCCCAGCGAAACACCGCCCGCATCATATCATGATGCACCGTCACCATATTCCATGCTTCAGTGAAGATTCCGTCGTCAATGTGGCCGTTCACTTCCAGGGTCAACTGCTCAAAGTAATGGTCGCTTTCTGGATTCTTTAAATAATGAAATAACATTCCCTCCTGCATAGGCGTCAGAGAGAAGATATCCGCTATGTTCTTGCGATCGATCTTTTGATTGGGACTCATATTTTTCCTCAATAATTGAATAATGGCCGCAGCGGTTCACTCGCACCTGGGAACAGGAACCGCGACAGAGTAAATCATGCTTCCGCCATTGGAAAGCATTTTTTTATAAACAAAAACGGTTTCACCCCAAATGAAAAAATTACAAACGGATTGCAAAATAAATTATCGATGACTCATAAACCAAGAGTTATTTTTTATCACCCCCCCCTTCCGATGTAAATCATTAAATTTATGAACCAATTCCCTCCATTCCCCAGCCGGACACTTCCCGAAAAACCTTTACCACATAAGCCTTCCCAAACCTGCAAAACACCAGACTCCAAACACGACCCCGCGCGACTTCAATCGAATCACGAACCAAAATAGCCTCCTGGAGTAAATTCCGAGACAATTGGAATGATTTTTTAGTGTATGCTACAATTTTTACAAAACTATATTTAAGGATGGTGAATATGAGAGTATTGATGATTAACCCGAACCGGTTTAGATGGCATGTGGCTCCCTTGGGGCTCGAGTACGTCTGCGGATCTTTGTTGCGTGAAAATATCCCGTTCGACCTGTTGGATTTCAATTTTGAATCGGGAAAAAATGTCTTTAAAAAACTCAAAACAGGACAGTATGATATTGTTGGAATTACAGTGAGAAATATCGACACCTCCTTCCTCGCGAAAGTGGAATTCTTTTTGCCGGAGATCAAAACCTTGATTGAAAAGGTAAAACTGACCCACACATGCAATGTGGTCCTGGGCGGGGCAGGTTTTTCCGTGTTGCCTGAAGAGATCTTGAAGTACACCGGAGCCGACTTCGGCGTCGCGGGTTATGCCGAGGAGGCGCTTCCTCAATTGGTTCGAGCCATAAGGGAAGGAGGAGATTTTTCGACTATCGAGAATTTAGTCTGGCGTCAAAACGGATCCATTACAACCAATCACCGTGGAACCGGACAATATGAACACATGCCGCCGCGCAGCCGGACAATCGTTCGCAATCGAAGTTACTTCAATGTTTTAGGAGTATCCGGTATCGAAACCTTGAGGGGATGCACAATGCGTTGTGGTTTTTGCAATATCCCCGACATAGTGGGTCCAAAGGTTGTCACCCGGCACATTCCGCACATCATCGAAGAATTGAGGGAATTAAAATCCCTGGGATGTCACCACCTCTTTTTTTGCGATAGTGAATTCAACATCGCACCTCCGAGTTTTTCCATGAACTTGTGCGAAGAAATTATCCGGGCGGATATCGGAGTCACCTGGTCGGCAAATCTAATTCCGGTGCGGAAGATGATTTCGAAGGATGTACTCAAACTGATGAAACAAGCCGGCTGCAACGAAGTGTTGATTTCCGCCGACAATGGCTCGGATTCAATTCTCGCCAGTATGAACAAACCTCACAAGGCAGAGGAAATCGCTCTCTATACCGACTATGTCCGGGAAGCCGGGATAAAATCGATTCATACCTACCTATTCGGCTGGCCGGGAGAATCGGAAAAAACTCTTGACGAAAGCGCAGATTTGATAAAGCGTACTCAACCGGATCAAGCGGTGATATATGCGGGGATTCGTATCTTCCCCAATACCCGGTTGGAGGAAATCGCCATCCAGGAGGGGGAAATCACCGCCCAGACCGACCTCGTTCAACCGGTATATTACCGTCCCAATTGGGTTTTAAAGGACGTCATCCCATACATTTTCGACAAAACCAGCAACATTCCCGGATGTATCCAGCCTACAAAGCACATCGACTTCCTGAACTTATTCAGGCAAAACGCCTGCTTGATGGGAAAGATTCCGCCGGGTTTCGTTGAATTCGTGGATTACTTGAACGACCTATCCTTCAAAGACAAAACAAAAATTCTGGGGCATACAGCCCTGGATTATCTGTTTCCCTCACGTTGCCGCTATATCCCCATCTCCGAAGGAGACGCCTCTTCAATCTAAGGCCCCTTCACTATTTACCGGGGTGATCCAATTGCCCCGGTTTTCACGCTAAAATCCCCAACACTTCGCCGATGGTTTTCACCTCGAACATCCGCTGATGACGCATACCGGCATCGACTTCTTCGTGTTGCCAGGTCGTATGAAACGGCACATGAACCGCGTTGCCTCCCAATTCCACCACCGGCAGTATATCCGATTTCAAGGAATTGCCCACCATCATAAACTCTTCCGGTTCCACATCCAGGTGGCCCAGAAGCT
>JAHELQ010000118.1 GCA_024644125.1 Candidatus Aminicenantota bacterium
TCCTTACAAAACTTAGATTGAGCCGGAACAGTTAAAACATAGCTCTGAAGTGGACGATTTTCCCAGCGGCGCCTACGCCCCAGCCGGATGTCTCTCCGGGGACGGCACTGATGCTATGGATATCTTTAACCGGCGTGGCTGTCCAATCGACGCCGCAATTAACAGAAAAATCTGCGCCGGAAGGACCGATAGCCAGCAAACAGTCACGGTACGGCCCGTCGAAAAAGACCGCGCACTCCCTGAGGCCTCCGATCTGTCCCTCTCCGGCCCTGGTCCAGGTCTTGCCTCCGTCGTGTGTCATAGCCGCCACATCGAGAGGCTGATCAACTTTTTTGTAATCGCCTCCCGTTACGATGCCACATAATCCGTCGCGAAACGCCACAGAGAAGATCCCTTCGGATGAAGCGCCCTCGATGATGGGTGCATCGAACACATCCCAGCCCTCACCTCTATCTTTTGAATAAAACAACCGGGCGGCGGCTCCGCCGGTGACGAACCAGACATCGCTATCGCCTCGCGTCCGAAGACACGTGCCGCTGGCGGCGAATTGGGCTTCGCCGGGAACAGGGACAGGGGAATGGCGGGGCGCGATCTCCTTCCAGGTATCGCCGCCATCGGCCGTACGGACCAACAAAAACCGCCCGCCCACCGGATCGCTCACCGCGATCCCGTTCTTCCGGTCCCAAAATCCCATAGAATTGAAAAACACCTCTTCGGCGTTATTTTTGTACACAAGCTTCCAGCTCTCTCCGCCGTCCACGGTTTTATAAAACATCGCCGGAGAGGCCACGCCCATGATTACGGCGACCATATCATCGAAGGCTTCGATGTCGCGAAAATCAACCTCTTCCGCTCCCGGCACCCTGAATGATTCCCAATTGGCGCCGCCATCGACAGTCTTACCCACAGTTCCGTCTGATCCGCTAAACCAGGCAATCTCGCGGCTCACGGCGCAAACTCCCCGAAGATTCGCTTCTGTTCCCCCGTTCTGAAGCCGCCACTCAAAACCCTTTATCACCGGAGCGCCATCTTCCGGTTCGCCGCAACCAACAGTCGCAGCCATAACGACAAGCGCTACAACGACAAGACTAAAGCAGCGATTCATCACTACGCGTATCATCTTTCCATTTTACGTATTTCCCCCTCTCATTTCAACCTTTTTTTTCTACTTGCCCAGGAGCCGGCGTTTCAGTTTGCGGGGAATCACGGCTTTGGCGAAGGCGGGGGTGCTGCGGGCCAGAAAGTACATCAACCGGTGGGATTGGATTTCAATATCTTGTGTGCCGGTCTCTGGCTCGGCTGCCATCATCTTTTCGTACATAGATTTATTGTAACCTTGAAGCCACCAACCATCCCCCAGCGGATTGAATGCCGCAGCGGCGGTGCGCCGAAAAAAGGCCATGTTGTCCACAACCTCCAATAAATCAAACATATCGTCCGCTTCGATAATATCGAACATTCTCCGAATAGTGGGGATCTGAATATCGTCCACCAACAGAAGCCCGCCCTCCCGGATATGAGGGTAGAAATAATAGTACTCAAGATCGGGAAACGGGTAACCGTGCGGTCCATCGAGCAAAACCAAATGCAGCGGTTCTTCGAACCGGTACGCAGGCAACGTAAGCTGAGTCGGGCCTTCGATAAAAACGACATAATCCCGCTCAAATATCGGCGATTGTTTCACCTGCGAGATGCTTTGACCTGAATCACGGGCAAAGACCGTATGGTGGCGCGACAAATGGCTCAACAACAACGTGGTTTTACCCGAACCGGTTTCCGCGGACCGGGGGATCTCCCCCATCCCGGACACATAACGCGCAATCGCCTCCAAAACCAGACGGGATACCGATCCCGCTCCATGCCAATCCTGAGGCAAGAGCGAAATTTCCTCGATGACGGAATTTAATATTTCTTTCTTATTTTTCAAAACCTCCTCCCCTATTCTTTACTTTTTTTGCCTGAGCGTTGCTAATGAATATAATATAGTTTTTTTCAAGTAAAATAAGTGTAAAAGAAAATCGTCCGAAAGTCAAATGGAGGAAGCTTCGGCGATACATTTGTAGATAGGATCATCCAGCCATTGAATCTCACTCACACGGCTCTATGTTGCCGTGAACATAACCAGGAAAACTGTATGCCGCCTACCTCTGGAAAAAGAGGTACATATCCCCGGCAGGCAAGCTTCACTACACAGCGGTGATGATCGCGACACTGGTTTTTATAATACTTCTCTCGAAGTGGCATTTAGTGGGAATCTAATATTATTGGACGTTTTTGCAGAGCAAGTTATAAGTGCGCCTGGGGCGATTCGAACGCCCGACCTTCGGTTCCGGAGACCGACACTCTATCCTCTGAGCTACAGGCGCACCAAGAATTTGCATTATATCAAAAAAACCCTAAAGTCACAAGCTGAAATATACTGCTTTTTTGTTTTTATTCTTGACAATTTCCAGGCAACCAGCTACTATTTAATTTCTCAAAAATCAAATATACTCTAGCAGGAGGAGATATGAGAAGATTAATCACAATTATTGCGGTAGTCTTGATCACATTTACAATTTTGAGCGCCGATATCTACATCAAACAGAACCAACACACGGACGCGGTCAGTATGATGGGGCAGACTACGCCTGCAAAAGACGAAATCCAGGAACTTTGGGTAGGCAAAAATAAAATGGCTACACTGGCCAAAGAAATGTCGATGCTCCTGGATATCGATAAAAAGATCATGTATATGGTGAATCATGCGAACAAGTCCTATATCGAGATGGGACTTCCGGTGGATATCACCAAATATATGCCCGAGCAGATGCGGGGAATGATCGACGCAATGATGGGATCCTTGAAAGTTTCTGTAAACCCGAACAACCAGACCAAAAAAATCCAGACATGGAATTGTGCCGGTTATGACGTCAAAATGGAGATGAGCATGATGGGCATGCCGATGGTTATGAACTTGAAAGTTTGGGCCAGCACCGATGTCCCCTTCAAATGGGAAGAAGTCATGAACATGATGATGGACAACATGATGAAGGCACAGATGCGGTTGAGCGATGACGCTGTCAAGGAATTGAAAAAAGTGAAGGGTTATTGGATTGTAATGGAAATGAGCGTGAATATGATGGGCGCAGATGTCAAATCCAAAACCGAAGTATTGGAGATCTCGGAAAAACCGACGGATGGAAAAGTCTACATGGTCCCGCCCGGATATGTCAAAAAAGACAAAATGTCCATGGGCGACATGAAATAATAGACAACGACCTACGACAAAATAAAAAAAAGGCATGCTTCAAAAAAGCATGTCTTTTTTTTTATGAAGATTTATTCGCCGATTTCAATACTTCTCAAAATCTTTTTTAACGCAAAGACGGCTTCGGAAGGAGATATATCGAAGGTGGGGTTGAAGTTCCTGGAGTCGTCCAGTTTCATCACCTGTGCGTTTATCATGAACTTGATAATTTTATAGGTCTTATGAAGAGGAGAAATATCCCCCGGTTCTACTACCTCTTCCAGAGGGGTAAATTTCAACGGCCGCCCTTCCCGTTCCAAAAACTTGACCAACGCATGGAGAACTTCGGCAAAATGCGCGCGGTTGACTTCAAAACCGGAGGGATCACCGATACCAAAGCTATGATCCGGCCTCAACTTCATAATGTTGAGAGTACAAACCTTGATAATATACTCCCTTGCATAGGAGTTGCCGATATCGGTGATGATTTTAGGAACGCCCCTGACCTCGAGAAATTTGTCGAAATAATGTCCGATTAATGCCGCCAGGTCTTCCCGGTTGATGGCGCTCTTGAAAAATATGTTTTTGAATTTTTCAGGCAAATCCATATCGTAAAATTTCACTTTCAAATCATTGATGCGGTTGCTGATATCGAGGTCTCCGGGCTTCAGTTCCAGGAGCCGTTTATAGATCACGATAGCCGAATCGTACTTTTGTAATTGTTCGAACACGTCCGCCAACCTGAACAGGATGTCATCTTTATTGGGATATGTTTCCAGAATTTCTTCGTAGTATGAAGCGGACTGGGAAAAATCCTTTTTCTGATAATAAAAATCAGCAATCTGTATTTTGATATCAATGGTTTCAGGCGAGTAGACAGCGGCGTCTTTCAACGAATCGACATACCGCTCATCGTTCGCTTCGGCTTGAAATTGCCGGGCCTGTCTCAAATACTTTTCCGTTTCAGTGGATTTGATATAATCGTACCTGACTTTAATCCAGGGATTGTCGGGAAATTGTACCCTGAGTCTGGAATAAAGATTGAACGCTTTGCGCACCTCTTTCTTCGCCTCATATAACGCGGCAAATCCCAACTGCGCCTGCATGTTATCCGGGGCGAGATCAAGGGCTTTCTGGAAATTTTGGGTCGCCAGCCGGTAATTGTTTTGAACTAAAAAGGCATATCCAAATCCAACATATAATTTTTCATCGCTGGTGGAGCTTTGTTTGAAATTTTCGAGGGCCAAGCGCGCCTTGCCCCGTCTCAAATTTTCCCATCCTTCCAGATATTGGTTATCATAAGATTCAGCCGGATCGAGAGTAGGGACATTCACATTAACGCTGACGCCTCCCCCACCGCAACCGGACAATATATTAAGCAGAATTATCAGTGCAACAACAGCCGATAGCCTCAATAACCTCATTTTACATATCCTCCATGCTTTTCTTTAAATTTTAACATGTTTTCCCGGGAACACAAGATATCAAGGGTCATGTTGCCATTTTTTTGGCCTTTCTTGAGAATGATCGCCCACTTGCCGATCGCTTCGATGTTAATGGCATTGAAGGGGAAAACCAGTTGGTACCTCTGGTAATCGCTAAAATAATCTTTGAAAATGAGACGTTTCAATCCCAAAATCCCTGTCTTCTCTTTTGCCGAAACAAAGGCGGTCCGCGCCGATGGAATTTCGCCGACATCCTGTTGATCCTCCAAAAGATCTATTTTATTGTAAACGGTAATGATTTTACAATCAGGCACCTTCATATCCCGGAGCACCTTTTCCACTTCATTGCGCTGATTGAGGTAATCCGGATTGGCGGCATCAACCACATGAAGAATGATATCCGAACCAGTCATCTCTTCGAGGGTGGATCGAAAAGATTTGAACAACTCCCTGGGCATTTCCCGGATAAAACCGACGGTATCCGACAACATACAATAATATCCCTCTTTGACATCATTCAATTCCACTCGCCTGAGCAGCGGATCGAGAGTGGCGAACAATTGCTTCGACGTGAATACCTCCTGCCCGGTCAGAGCGTGGAACAACGTGGACTTGCCGGCGGATGTATAGCCGACCAACGATACTACCGGCACAGGATTGAAAGCCCGCCCCTGCCGATGCAAATCGCGGCTTTTGATAACTTTGTCCAGGCGTTCGTTGATGATTGCTATCTTCTTTTTGATGGTCCGGCGATCCGCCTCCAACCGCGTTTCACCTGGGCCCCGGGTTCCGATACCGCCGCCCAGTCGCGATAGCTCAATTCCATGTCCTGTGAGACGGGGCATCAGATATAATAGTTGTGCGAGCTCCACCTGCAGTTTCCCTTCCAGTGACCGTGCGCGGGTGGCGAACACATCCAATATCAAACGCGTCCGGTCCACCACCTTGATATTCAGGGATTGTTCAAGATTGCGTTGCTGGGCATTGCTGAGGCGGTTGTAGAATATCACGGCTTCGATTTCGTTTCCGACGACAAATTCTTTAATTTCTTCCACTTTACCTTTGCCGATTAAAAACTTTTTGTCCATTGACTCCCGTTTCTGATGAAATTGCCCTACCACCTCACCCCCGGCGCTTTCAGTCAACAATTGCAACTCTTCCATAATCTGTTGAATCTCAAAATCCTTGACCCGCATATCGAAAAAACCTACAATTACTGATCGTTCCATTATTTTTTCCTTACAAATTCGAGAATCTCTTCGAACTGGCGGGGATTGAACCAATGGATATCTTTTTCCTGACGAAACCAGGAGAGTTGCCGTTTGGCAAAATTCCTGGAGCGTTGTTTGATGAGAGCGACGGCAGTATCCATCTCCATTTCCCCGTTCAACACCTGCATAATTTCTTTATACCCCAATGATTTGAAAGACGGACACCAATCGGGGTATTTATTGCGCAACCACTCGACCTCATTGACCAGGCCCCGCTCAATCATCCGGTCCACCCTCCGCTCGATCCTGCGGTAAATTTCCGCCCGATCCATATTCAGACCGACTCTGACAAAGGTGTAATCCTCGAAGGGCGTCCGGGTATTTTTAAAAATTTCCGAAGGGGGGAGCCCGTTATTGAGGTATATCTCCATGCCCCTTACAATTCTGATCCGGTCATTTTCACGAATTTTTTCAGCGTACCCCGGATCGATTTCCTGCAATTGCGAAAACAGATGCGCCAACCCTTTTTCTTCCACCAATTGTTCCAATTCTTCCCTGGAGACTTTTTTTTGCTTCTCTTCCGGAAAAATTCCACGAATCATCGTCTTCAAATACAACGCGGTGCCGCCGCATGTAATGGGAATCCGGTCCCGGGAAACAATATCTTCCGCCAGAACGAACGATTTATCCAAAAAAACCGATGCGTTGAATTGAGAGCAATCATCGATGATATCGATCAAGTGATGTGGAACACCACCCATGTCTTCTGTGGCGATTTTGTCTGTTCCGATATCGAAATCCTTGTAAACCTGCATGGAATCAGCCGATATGATTTCGCCACCGATCCGCTGCGCTAACTGAACTGACATCGAACTCTTTCCTACCCCGGTCGGCCCAAGAATTTGAACTATCTTCTTCATCTTCAATACTGAACTAACAGTCTCCTTAAAAAAATGCAATTCAACACATACTTACAAATAAGATTATAAAAAGAATGAACAGAAACAACAACTGTTTTTTAAATAAAATTAGTTTCCGGTGGGATTGATCCATTTTAGAATCTGTTGCTCGTACTCGACTCCCAAATGTTTTTTCACCGCAAATATTTCTGCGTAGAGGATCTCCTCCAGTCCCCGCAGCAGTTCCCCCACATACGAATCAAAATCATGGTACCACAATGATTTGAGGATTTTCTCCTTCTTGATACTGCCCCCCGGAGTGAGTTGCACATTTTTCAGGTAAGAAGGCAGGCTGCTCTCGATGCCTTCGATGGCGCGAGTAAGGATCGATTGGGCGATCGGGCCGATCTCTTTGGATAAAACCCGGAATATCAATTCATACTTCATATTGTAATATTTCAACGCCTCTTCGAACGAGTTGAAGGACCGGTAGGATACGACATTTTCAGCATCATTGTCATGACTGGCCTCCACCTTCTGGGGAGAGACGATATCAAGAATAAAAAACAGATACAATACCCTGCGGGTATCAAATTCCAACAACTCGCTTTTTCTCAAAATCTCGGAAATAGTATTCTCATTTCTGACCAATTCCAGGACATGTAATTCATACGGTTTGAAGCCAATTCGCCCGGATAGATCTTCCTTGTAGACATAGAGCTCTGTCAACGGCTCCAATTTCTGCTTGATCAGCTCACCGGCAAGAGACCGGCGGGATCCTTCCACAAGCAACGCAGGGATATCCTCATCCAGAAGGATATTCTCCAGCGGCGGGCTTTCATCGGTAATGATTTCATACTCGCCGTCCAGCAAACCGAAACAGGCGAATACGATTTCTCTCAATTGCCTCCCCACCCACAACCACAAACCTTCGGCATCCAGAACTCCAAGTTCCAGGAGAGCGCGTCCGAAACGGGTGTGATGTTGCACCATAAAATCGCCGGCTCTGTGAAACAATTGGAGATCGATGATATTGTTCTTGATAAGAAAGTTTCCCAACGAATCGGCTTCGCAATTTGAAGAGGCAAAACTCACCCGTTGATTATGAACGAAAATTTTTCGACATACATCACCTGAACAGACAACCAGGGTTCCATCGACAAATTGCCGATACATATGAGCCAGGATGCCCGGAACGCCAATTTCCCTAACTTTTCCGGCCAGTGAAAAAAAAGAACTCATCACATATTCGGTGTATGATTACCGTTGTCTTTTCTTTGGCTGTATCGTTCTCTCTCTATTTGAGCGAGAATCTCATTTGAGACATCTCCGGTGGGGTAGATTCCTGTAAAACAAGCTTTACAAAAAGACCTGATATTTTTATTTTGTTGCCGGACTCCCTGCTCCATCTCGTTCAAATCTTGATAGATGACGGAGTCTGCGGTAATCTTGGCTGC
The DNA here is from genome assembly GCA_024644125.1 of Candidatus Aminicenantota bacterium. GTDB lineage: Bacteria > Acidobacteriota > Aminicenantia > UBA2199 > UBA2199 > JAHELQ01. Next base: position 8,242 of record JAHELQ010000118.1, read on the forward strand.
GATTTGTTCGGGGGTTGAATCTAGAGCGATAAATTCTCCTTTTGTCTGCATATCGATACCATAGACGCATGGATTGGTCAGAGGGGCGGAATAGGACCCAAAGTAGACTTTTTTCGCTCCTGCGTTGCGCACCATCTGGATTATCGACTGGGAAGTATTCCCCCGGACGATGGAATCATCGATCAACAATACATTCTTCCCTCTGAATACATCTTTGATGGGATTCAATTTATAGCGGATCGATTGTTTGCGGATACTGTCCCCGGGCATAATAAACGTTCTGCCGATATAGCGGTTCTTGACCAATCCTTCGCGATATTTCAGTTTCAATACACGGGCGATTTCGATTGCCGCCGCTCTAGCGGAATCGGGAACCGGAACCACCACATCTATTTCAAGGTTCTGACGTTTTATTTTTTTGGCCAAACGTCGTCCCAGCTCTACCCGTGAATTATATACATTTATTTTATTCAGATAAGAATCGGGTCTGGCAAAATAGATATATTCAAAAATGCAGGGACGGAATGCCTTGGTGGTTATTTTTTTCTGGAACACCTTGCGGCTGTGATCGATAAAAATGGCCGAACCGGGCTCGACGTCCATAATCTCAGTGAATCCCGTGACATCCAGGGAAACGCTTTCGGAGGCAAAACCATAGGCGGGCACCAACCGGTCCTTGTTGATTCCAAACAACAACGGACGAAGACCGAACGGGTCCCTGAACCCCACCATACCTTTACCGGCGATGTGAATCACGACGGAATAACTCCCCTTGACCCGGCGGTACACATACTTCACCGCTTTGAACACGGTTTCGGGAGTGAACTCCTTTTCCTGGTACCGCTCGATATATTCAGCGAAAATATTCAATATCACCTCTACATCGCAGTTTGAATTGATCATTTTATGCGATTTTTCCAGGAGCTCTTCCTTCAATTCCTGGAAATTGGTGACATTCCCATTATGGGCGCCTGCGATACCAAAAGGATGACCGATCCAGAAGGGCTGGGCGTCTTCCACCGAACCCTCGCCGACCGTGGGATACCTTGTATGACCAATACCTATATTTCCTTTTAACCGGTCGATATTGTATTGATCGAAGATATCCCGCACCAGACCGTTGCCTTTTTTAACATGGTAACGTTTATCGAACGTTAATATGCCGGAAGAATCCTGCCCCCGGTGTTGAATGGTCAACATCGCGGTATATATCTTCCCGATGACTTCTTCGTTATCGTATATTCCTATTACTCCACACATGAGACCTTATTTATACTCCCAAAGCCCGGAAATGTCAAGCTGCTTACGCGCATCGGCACTATTGCCCCGCCTGCCGGATTGTTTAATTTAAGCGCTTGTTTTCAACCAATTCCCCCTCGTTTGGATCCAAACATCTCGTTTAACTAAAAATCATCGACGGCGCGCAACCTATTGTAGCACAATAAAAATTAAAATGATTTTCAACCTGTGGGATAATTAGGAATAAAGTGGAAAATTAATGGTGGAGCCAAGCGGAATCGAACCGCCATTTCGGCGTTGCGAACGCCGCGTTCTCCCGTTGAACCATGGCCCCACTGGTGATGTAAGGGTTCGGGATTTCCCTTTTCAATTTCAAGAGTATAATGTTAAACAGCCAAATTGTCAAGTGCAACGTGGCGGAAAAATTATCCCGACACGGGATTCTCCTGTATTGTACTGTAAAATCCCGCTATATCATAGTCAAGGACTACAAAGAGCTCTCGATCTCCTTGATCTGGGATTCGATAGCGGACCAGCGCTCCTCGTCCATTTTGGCGCCGATAACTTGCACCACATTGCCGCCAAGAATTGAACCGATTTTGCCGCATACATCCAATGGATACTGGTTGGCCAGTCCATAGAAAAATCCCGCGGCGTATAAATCGCCAGCTCCGGTGGTATCCACCACAGTCGCCTCAATGGGATCGACGATGAATTTTTGCGAATCCTTCATGATAACGGAGCCATCACCGCCACACTTCACCACCGCCAATTCGGTTTTCTTCGCGATAGCGGCTGCGGCTGTTTCCGGGTCTTTCAATCCGGTAAACACGCGCGCCTCTTCTTCGTTGGCGAAAACCACATCCACATATTCCCGGACGATGCGATCGATAAAATCCCTGAACGCCTCAACCATGTTGAAACTAGCCAGATCGATTGCAATTTTCATCCCGGCTTTTTTGGCGAGGCGGGCCGCATATTCCAACATCTCGGTGTTCTGAACCAGGTAACCTTCCAGGTGAAAATAATCAAACCCGCCGGAGAACATCGGCACCGTGAGATCAGACTTGTCCAATTCGACCGCGGCTCCCAGATAAGTCGCGAATGTGCGCTCGCCGTCCGGTGAAATCAATACCACGCACTTACCGGTTTGCTGGATCCCATTCAAAAGTTGAGTTGACACTTTTTTGGCCTGCATATCGGCGTTGAAAAAATTACCGAATTCATCGGACCCGATTTTCCCGATATACCCGGTGTTGACGCCCAGGCGCGCCAGACCATTGATAGCATTGGCGGCGGAGCCGCCGGAGGATTTCTGCCTGTCATACTGAAGAGTCTTTTCCAGTACTGCGTTGACTTGATCCTGGTTTACCAGGGTCATACTACCCTTTGCGAGACTCAACTCCGAGAGAAGCGAGTCGTTTTCGATGCGGATCAGAACATCCACTAACGCATTTCCGATTCCTAATACCTTCTTCATGTTCACCTTCTATAATTGTTATAATTTCCCATTTATAACTTTATCTATGGAATTGTCTTTGCCGTTCATCAATAAAACCACTGAATTCAATGTATTCAGTTCCCGCTCATCGATCAACGCGTAAGCGGCGATGATTATGATATCACCGGTTTTCACCAAATGGGCGGCGGCGCCGTTCAATATGAAGTCACGGGATCCTGCGGGAGCTGGAATCACATAGGTATTCAACCGGCTGCCATTGGTAATGTCATAAATCTCAACCTTCTGGTTTTCCCGTAAATTCGCCTGCCGCATGATCTCTTCATCCACACTGACACTGCCGTAATAGTCTAAATCGGTGCTGGTGACCCTTGCCCGGTGAATTTTTGAAACCAAAAACGGAATCATCATCTTAAATTTCTCCTAATACAAAATTATCGATCAGCCTGGTTTTTCCAGCATATACCGCCGCTGCCACTAAGGTATTCCCCGGGATGACGGTATCGATGGGAGCCAGGCGTTCAAGGTCTGTAATTTCAACATAGTCCGTTCTGAGTAAAGGCTGTCGCGCCAATACATTCAGAATCCGTTCTTTTATATGTGCGGTTTTGGTTTCCCCTTCGTTAATTAAAAACCTTCCTTTTGCCAACGCTCCGGGCAATGCCAGAGCCGCGGCTCTTTCCTCGGTAGACAGATAAGCGTTTCTGGACGACAACGCCAGTCCGTCGGAATCCCTGACAATCGGTAATGCCTTGATTTCAACCTCGAGATCGAGATCGTGGGCCATCTTTTTGATAATCACCGCTTGTTGGGCATCTTTCTGCCCGAAATACGCGCGATGAGGTTTCACAATATTGAACAATTTCAGAACGACAGTGGCGACGCCCCTGAAATGGGTCGGCCTTGACTTTCCGCATAAGTGATTCCCAAGATCTTCCACCAATACATAGGTGGAAAATCCATCCGGGTAAATCTCGTTTGTATCAGGGACAAAAACGGCGTCCACATCCAGGTCTTCCAATAATTTCAGATCCCGCTTCAAATTCCTGG
>JAHELQ010000612.1 GCA_024644125.1 Candidatus Aminicenantota bacterium
GGCGCTATTCATTTCTTCCCGAACGGCAATCGCGTACCACTGGAACGAATGCCGCCCCACAAGATCGCCCAATTGGGTATCGGACGCCTGTTTCAGGAGAACCACCTTTTCCCCAATCTGAGTATCCTTGACAACATGACGATCGCCGACGAAGAACCGTTCGGCGAAGGTATCTTCCAGTCGATTTTCCGCAGAATGTCGCTCAAACGCAAAGAAGAAAAAAAACAAACGAAGGCTCTGGGGATTTTCAACGCGATGTTCCCGCAGGACGACCCATTCACCTACCGCAAAAACGACTATTTCCACACGCTATCCTACGGCCAACAACGACTACTGGCCCTACTGCGGTTGTTCATGGGAGATTACCGACTTCTACTGCTGGATGAACCCACAGCCGGCGTCAATATCGAGATCATCAAACAAATGACCGCCATTATCCGCCGCATGGCGAGCGACGGCAACTCGATCCTGCTCATCGAACACAATTGGGAGTTTGTGCTGGAAGTGGCGGACTTCTGCTACTTCCTGGACGAAGGAAAAGTCGCAGCCATGGGTACCCCCGACGATGTTCTGGGCAACCCAACGGTCCGCGCCCGTTATTTAGGAAGATAACATGAATAAAAAAAAGAAGAACCACATACAGGGAGGCGAAAATTTTACGGATTGACGGCATTTTTTCCGGCTACAACCAACGCCCGGTCATCAAGAACCTCTCCCTCCACGTCCACCCCGGTGAAACGCTAGCTGTCATCGGCCAAAACGGCTCCGGCAAATCGACATTGCTCAAGACCATCATGGGCTTTTTGCCCGCCCAACAGGGCGACATCCACTTCAACGACAATCGCGTCACCAATCTACCGCCCTACCGCCTGAAAAAACTGGGCATCGGCTACTTCATGCAAGGCGGCGCAGTCTTCCCCCACCTCTCCATAGAGGAAAACCTGGAGATCGGCGGCGCAGGCTTGACAAAGACCGCCCTGGATACTAAAATAGCAGAGATGACGGAGATGTTGCCGTTCTTAACGAATGAGCGCCTCACCGAGCAAGCGTCGTCGCTCAGCGGCGGCGAGCGTCATCAATTGGCATTGGGGATGATTTTGATGCAAGAGCCCGGACTCCTTCTTCTCGACGAGCCCTCGGCCGGCCTTTCGCCCGCCAACGTAGACGAAATGTACAAACTACTCGACACCATCCGCCACCGTTCCCCCCTCACCATCCTCCTCATCGAGCAAAAAGTCACCGAGGCCGTAAAATTTTCGGATCGAGTCTCCCTCCTAAAAAACGGAACCATCGCCCGCACCGAACCCTCCACCCAACTAACCAACATCAACGACCTCGGCGCCTTCTTCTTCGGAGAACTCAGATAGTTATTTGGCATCAATATTGCAGTGAATATTTACAAAAAAAGGAACTGTCAAAAGTTCCACAAAAAAAAGCATAAGGAGAATTGAAATGCTATCAAATTGCAAAAAGTTGAAATTTCTAGTTTTACCAATACTCTTCAGTTTGTTCTTCATATCCTGCGGCAGCAATGGAGCTCCCAAACAAAATGATGCAAAAGAAACATTTAAGGTTGGCGCAATACTGCCATTGACCGGAGATGCAAGTTTTTTAGGAGAAGCTGAAAAGAAAGGGATTGAATTAGCTTTAAACGAAATAAAAGACTTGCCTGGCATAGACGGGATTGAGATTTTTTATGAGGACAGTAGAAATGAAGCTAAACATTCTATTTCAGCCATAAACAAATTAATCAACATCCACAACGTAGATGCAGTAATTGCAACCCATAGTGGTGTATGTGGCCCCATATCTGACTATATTTCTAAAGAAGATCAAAATAAACTTCCAATAATAATAGGCACAATTGTGGCCTCTACAAAAATCACGAGCAATAATGAGGTGTTTTTTAGACTATATCCTTCCGGCAAACAGGAAGCAATCCCGATGGCCAACTTTGCGAAAAATAAGCTAGACCTAAACAAAGTTTGTATTTATTATCAAAATGATGATTATGGAATAGATGGTTTTCAGAATTTTAATCAAGAGTTTGAAGGGTTAGGCGGAAGCATCACTTGGAGTAATGCTTTCGATAAAAAAACGAGAGATCATAAAAATGCCCTTTCAAAAATTGATTTTAATAATATTGATGGTATTTATATCATCGGGAACACTCCAGCATTCGCACTAGTATTTAAACAATTAAGCGAACTAGGATTTAAGAAAACAATTATGACTGGAAGCTCAATTATGGTGCCAAGCCTGCGAAAGCTCGCCTCGGAAGGCATTAATGGCACATATTTTTCAAGCACATTGTTTGATATCCCATCGTCAGATCACCCAAATATCACAAAACAATTCTTAGAAAAATTTAAGGAGAAATATGGCAACTCACCGAGCTTTCTTGAAGCTTTCACTTATAGTAGCATAAAACTAATCTATGAAGCTCTCATAAATTCAAAGAAATCAAATATTGATTTAAAAGAAAATATGAAAAATTTAAAAGAAATCAGCACTCCCATCGGACTAATAGGATTTTCAGGTAGCCAAGAAGCTAATTTGCCAATAGCAATTCAAAGGTTTGATGAGAACGGTAAAATGCAACTAATCAAAACCTCAACCAATCCATAGTTTTTTTGGCCTTCCCAAGCATCATAATTTATTGTGTTTCTTAGGGAGGATGTTTTTCTAAGTGAATTTTTTTGATATGTTACTTGACAAACAAGATTTAAGTCAAGTAACATATCTTTAAATGAATAACTATATTACACATAACTACCACAATGCAAATATATACAGCACATACAAAAAGTATTATGAGTTTGATAAAGAAATTAAAGTGATTTTAGACAATGCCTTCAAAAAATTAGAAAAAAGCGGGGAAAAAGAGCTTCAAATTCTCGATTGCGGCTGTGGAGACGGACTTTTTATACTAAATCACCTGGAATCCATCAATCTCGGTGAAAAAAAACTTACAATTTTTTTTAACGACACCTCGTCAAGCATGATAAAGGAGTTAAAAACACACATATGCAACACCAAACGCCCTACCTCTAAAAATCCCAATATTTCCATATACATCAATACTGGTCGCATGGAGAACCTCTTAAAAAATAAGAGTTTTTGGGACGTATTCATAACTCAAACGGACAAAATGAGTTTTGTTAATACTGGAACTGAAGCTATTGATCTAAACAAAAGAGA
>JAHELQ010000613.1 GCA_024644125.1 Candidatus Aminicenantota bacterium
ATATGGATATTGTGCATGCGGGTTATGTGATATTCACGGTAACTGAGCCCGTCACAACGGTTAAAGGAAATGGTGATGAAAAAAGGAGATGTTTTTTCTATTTTGAGATTTGAAGCGAAGCGGTTGCTCCGGTGGGAATACGTGTTGGTGGGTTTGGCTCTATTGGGTTGCGTGTGGTTACTGGCACTGACTGGGGCTCCGGAACGCGCCGCCGGATTGCTTGCGGCGGTCGGCAGTCTACTGATGGTTGCGATGGGATTGGATCTCTGGAGGCCTTTTGTCTCACGGAGGAAAGATCTCGTTGTCAGTCTCCTGACGCGTGGGACGCTGTTGGAAGTTTTTTTCGGATTGGTCGCGGCCGCGGTATTTAGTGGAGGCTCCTGGCGCGTTTCCAGCGTCCTCATTGCCTCGGCGCTGCTGTTTTTATTGTTTTGTTATCTGGCCGGGAGTGCGACAGCGGTTGCCGTGCGCGGGGCCGGTAGGCGGTATCGTGTGGGGATGATGGTTTGGATTTTTGTGGTTTTTTTGATTCCTGGCTTCTTGCGAGTTGTTATCGATCTATTCCATCTTCCGGCGGAGGCGGCTCTGCTCTGGCCGGAGTCGTTTTTTGCCTCTCTGGCGAGAGGGCTCTCCGGCGGAGCGACTGGATTGGAAGCGCCTACCCGCGGATTTGTGGCCGGCGCTTTGTATGTGTTTTTTTTAGCGGTAGCAATCCTGTATTTTGCTTCCCGGAGGCGGGCCGCCGACGTTGCCGGCGAGAGGGTGGCTGTGGGAATGGAAGGTTTTGAACGGGGGAAATTCTACTTTTTGCATATGAACGATCCTCGCCAACGGGAGGCTTTTGTTCGTTTTTTCGAAGCGAAAGACGCTGTCGCGGTGAAGCGACCCTGCCTCGATGACCTGGATGGAGGGGTGCGGTTGAAGGATTGGGTGGAATGGCTGTCGGGATTGCGGGGGAAGGAGCTGGAATCGTTGCTGCTTCGCCTGGGAGCATATGGGATCGATCGTCGCCATTGGCGGAGGCGGTTAGGGAGCTTGCCGGATGAGTCGTTGCCGCTTGCCTATCTGGGGGTAATGCTGGATCGACAGGCCGCGTTGTTTGTATTCGATGATTTTCTCGCCGGTTGCCCGGATGTATGCCGGGGCGTGTTCCAGGTGAAACTCGAAGAGACGTTAGCAGGGGCGGCTATCATTTATATCGGCGGTAGGATGTATGAGACGCGCCTCGCAAAGACATTCGGAGCCCGATCTCAGATACGCTTCATTGCTGTCGATCCGGCGAAAATCGAGCTTTGAGTTTCAGTCGAGGCCGGGGTTTCCCGGCTTCGGATTTACCTTTCGATTACATCCGGTTCGGTCATAGGGAGCACGTTCGTAAAAAACGTCGTCATAAGGATCTCGCGGATTTGAGGATCTCGGGAGAAATAGTCGTTGAAGATTTCGATCTTTTCCTGTTCCGACAAATGTATGAATTCGGTGGTATCGACGAAAAGGACGTTTTCTCCACAATAGCGGTGGATTACCCGTGGTTTGTTTTTCGATTTACCCGGGAAGTCGATGATGTTCTCGCGTTTCTTCTGGTAGATGTCGCGAATTTCATCTTTGAAAATCAATTTAACCTGTTCCATTTTGGCTAAGATGATTTCCTCGATTTCAGGGATTTTCATCAATGCCAGGAGTTCTTCTTTTTTTTCGTTGTTCATCCGGTTTCCTCGTTTTCATCGGTTTCCAATTTTGTCTGAAATTCCTTGATTTCGTCTTTGAGCAGAACCTTCATTTCCATCAATTTTGCCAGAATGATCTGCTCGATGACAGGGATTTGCATCAACGTCAAAAGCTCCACATATTTCTGGTACATGGGATCGTCAGGCTTGATGTGGCCTCCGGCGAAGATTGGATTGCCGTGTTTGTCAAGCAATTCGGGCACCAGCATTTCTCCTTTGCCGGTCATCAGCCAATTCATGTTCAGCCGGTATGTCTCGTAAAAATGAGTGAGATAGCTGATTTTCGGGAATGTTTTGCCTTTCTCGATATTGGTGATGGTGGACTGATAAACATGCAGTTCGTTAGCCAATACAAGCTGCGTCTTGCGCAATGATTCCCTGAATGTACGGAATCTGCGCCCTACTTCTTTGTTGAGAATTGTATCTTTTTTATTTTGCATTTTTAATATTGACAAAAAATTTCTTTTCCATTAAATTTATATTTAAGTTCTAGATTGTCGGTTTTTTTGGGTAATGGTAGAAAAAATGGGTAGGCATTATGAGGGAAATAGGAGAAGAATCCAAGAAAATACATATCCTTGTTAGCCATATTGCTAATATAACTTATTATGCGGGCAAACACAAGTAAAATTTGCAAAAAATTATAAATAATTGGAGGTGGAATGAAAATTCGAAAAAGATTTCGCCTGAATGTGGATTTCGTAGCTGAGATCAATGATGAATCCGATGGGGAAAATCCAAAAAATAAACAGAATATGGAAACGTTCCTCAAAGAGTTTCTCAAAGATGATAGAGCGATTCTTGATTTATACAAATTGTGGCTGTTATCGGATCTAAAGACAGAAGAACATTACGAAGCCATTGTGAGGAATTTCTCTGTGCGGAATGAGGGTGATATTTTGAAATCTGTGTTGGAGCGTTGTCCAGCCACAACCCAGAAGTATTTTATGAAATTGCTGAATAGCGCGGAGGAGGGATTGTTCCCTGAACTGGAGACATTTTTCGAGAATTTTGATATGTTGAATCTCGATAATGTCAATTTTGCCGAGGTTGATTGATTGTCCAGGACCGGACACTGGCCCGGCATGTGTTAGCGGAAGCCGTGTCCGGTGGCAATATAACCGCCTAGAGCGAAAAGGGTCGTCATCCAGACGTCGAGGTAATAAAATGCACTTCCTGTCGCCGCATTGCCGCTCAATTCCGCCAGCACCGCGGCGCCCACCATCAGGATCATTGCCAGCGCAAAGCCGGACAGGCCTTTGGATCGTTTGTTTTCAAGCGCCAACAGGCTACCCAGGATGAAGAACTCCAGTACCTGGAGTTTGAATGAAAAGAGGGGCCGCGATATGAGGAAGAATGCGACCATGCCTACTACAAGGAACAAGGAGGCGATGTCGGTATCGGTTCTTGATTTCCAGGCTCTGAAGAGGTTGATGAGAAAATAGGCCAGGAACAGTCCGTAAACGAC
>JAHELQ010000614.1 GCA_024644125.1 Candidatus Aminicenantota bacterium
TTCCAGGGAGCTGGTACCCCAGCCTACCGGCTTGAAAAACGCCGCAGGAGAGGTGACAGGGGAATTTCAATTCCACGACTCCATTATGCTCGATGTGGGAGGGCTTTCCCCACGGACGGGCTATTCGGTGCGGGTTGTGAGGGTGGACGGTTACATCGAGAGGGATTTGAGGTTGGTCTCGGATTCGGAGGGACGTATCCCGGAAACCATCATTTGGTACAATGTGGGGATTCTCCCATGCGACAATGGCGATGTCGCCTCTGGGGAAGTGCTGACGCATCTGACGGACGAGGAGACCTTCGACACGAATGTCGCCAGGAAGTACACGCTGGAAATTTCCGAGTTGAAGGATAGGAAACTGGTCAGCCACATACCGTTCCAGGTGGTCAAGCGATTGAACCAACCAGTCTTGTATGCGGCCAACGCCAGGGGATGCCTCAAGTCAGGTTTTTTGATTGGAGAGGAAAACGTCTGGGTGGTGGGGAAAAATTTTCCCAAAGGCAGCATGATTCGGTTGTGGGCCGTACCCGCCAGCGGGGATTGGAAAGAGGGCGACAAGTTGAAGGACCAAACCCGGCAATATGGATATGAGCTCCCACCCCTATTCGTCCTGGAGGGGGAGGAAGCCAGATTCAAGAAATTGTTGTGGTCGAAAAATGATACTTCCCTGGGCAGTTACGACATCGTAGCGGAGGTCGTGACCTATGATTTTGGCACTTACCGTCCAAAGGCCGAGGCTAAGGTATGTAACGTCGTTTCATATCTGTCCTATTCCGGGTTTGTGATTCAGCGCCGCGCCGGAGCTCGGGAAGACATTGAAGTGGATATCGCCGGTATGAAACAAAGTCCTTATACGTTCCGCGACACCTTTTTGACCGGCGAGGATGTGTGGGTCGGGGTGGATCCTTGCATCCAGCCATCAAAAGTGGGCGATACCGCCAATGTGTACATTGTTGCCGACAAGAACGCGGCGCAGTGGGCACAGCACGTCGTCAACACCTCGGATTTATTGGATGACGATGATGTCACGGGTAGCGCGACGACTATTACGGTCGGCGGGATTTGCGGGAATTGTTGGAAACAACTGGCATGGCCGCATCCGTTGACGATCGGTGACTATGACGTCGTGTTGGATTTCGATCAGGACAAGCGGTATACGCCGGGAACGGATTTAATCGACGGGCTGGATAAGGTCGGTTTTACTGTTGCGGAAATCCGGGTGGATTCCATTACGTTTACACCGGGATCCGGCAAGATAACCATCTATGATAATATCAACAAGGTGAATGTCACTGGGCCGGAGTACGAAGCAGTAAACATTGTGATAAAACCGGCGGCCTGGATCATGGGCACGTCCCATTCGGTTTCGGTAACATTCAAAGCGGCGTCAACTCTTGGTTCGGCGCTGGTTTGGGCGGAAAACGGCCTGGGGGGCCTGGCGAGCAGCGGCAGTCCTGTTTCGGTTGCACTTGCAGGTGGAAGTGGCAGCGGGACATTCGCGGTCAACAGCGTGCCCGCCAGTATCGGGAAAGAAAAATTTTATTGGGATTGGAAATACAAAACATCGTCTACCGGGAGCGCGAACAAGATGGGAATGACCGGGGAGCACTTACTGTATACTGTGCATTCCACTCCCCAGGCTCCGATGGTTCAGCCCTGGTTGGAGGTGTTGGAATACGCCGCTGATTGGGCGGATGGCGAGATCGGCGCAGCCGGTGTGTCTGAAAAAGTTGTCAACGGAATGTACACTAGCGGTATGGTGTACAGTCCATCGCAGCATCACACTCACCCTGGTTATAAAATATTTTACCTGAACCAATTGTTTTCCGAACTGCGAAGCGGGGGGCCCACGGTTTACATGGACTGCCGGGATTGCGCCAACTTTTTTCACTGTTTGACCAATGCTCTGGGCTTCAGTTACCAGTATATGGTCATCAATAAAAGCGGCGTAGGTTCGTTCGCATATAAGTCGATGCTGCCGATGGGACATGCGGCGTGCAACGCCAGTTCCTGGAATTTTCATCAAGTCGGGTGGTGCGGTAGTATGGTGGCCGATGGCAGCACCCGGTTGGATTGTCCCCCGCCGCTCGTTACCGCTAAATGCGATTTGACTTCGGCGGCATACTTCAACTATCTCTCGAACGATTCGTTGGTGGCTGTCCAGTATGATGTGTGCGATCCGCAAAAGTAGGCGTAGGAGGATACAATGAAATTCCAGAGCATAAAAAAACCACAGTTTGTTTTATTTATTTTCCTTTTGGTACTTTTTCTTTCGGCGCCGGGGCCGGCGTTTGGCCAGAAGGCTGGAGAAGAGGTGGACATGGGTGTGTATAAGTTAAACCGCGCGCCGGTTCCAGAACATTTTGTCACCGGGATCGAGATGAAGCAGATGTCCAGGATCAATTTCCCGGGTATGAATATCACGCATGAATCCCTGAATGGGAAATTTGGCCGGCTTTATAGTTTGTACAACCTGGAGACCAAACGGCAGGTGGACATTTCAACAGCCGTTTACGGGGATGTTCCGTCAGCGGAAAACGCGGCGTTGGAGTTTTTGAATACCATGAGCGGCGTTTTTAACGCAGGCAGCCAATCGGGGCAAACAATCGGAACGCATAGTTGGTTCCTGGTCTCGCCCGATGGTAGCGGCACAGTTGTGTTTGTGCATGACAATTCGTTATTTCAGGTTTTCTCCTCGGATTATTCGTATGCCGAAAACCGGGCCAAACAAATAGTGGACGATCTACGCGCCGGCAAAAACGGGATTCGACTGGGGAAACAGGTTATACTGCCAAGGATCACAGATGTAAAATTGCCGGGGACTGTAAAAAAGGGGGTCCAGGAAGAAATTGTCGTGGAAGGCGAGGATATGGAAAAACGGAGGTTGGAATTTTTTGTTTCCACCACCGCGGGCCGGGTGAACGCCACGGCGAAGCGGGCAGTAAAGATGTATAATACAGAGCGCCCAGGGACAGATGAATTGAAAATCTATGCGATAAATGATTTGAACGTGGTTTCGGAAGTATACACAAAAAAAGTGGAGATAAAAGAAGACAAATAACCGGTAGGATTTGGGGAGATAAGATATCCCCGCCCCGGGGGAAGTTAGGTCCCGGGGCGGGGTCGATCATGAAAGATCGAGAGGATAGTTAGTATAAAAGCGTGTTCATGGGTGTTTTGGCGGTCAGGG
>JAHELQ010000615.1 GCA_024644125.1 Candidatus Aminicenantota bacterium
CGCAAGCCGCTGGACCGCGGACGCCGTTGGCGTTGCCGAATGCGTCTGCCGCCGGGGCGGAGATGACCGCGATGTCGATGTGCACTTCGCCGTCTTGAATGGCCTGATAGCGGCCGCCGTGGGAGCGCAGGATGGCGACGCCGTTCATTTTGCCCCTGGAGCAATAATCGCCCAGAGGGCCGTTCATACTGCCTTCGATGTGGCGGATGACTCCTTTTTCAAGATGCTCCACCAACGGCGCGTGAATGGGGAACGCGGCGCTGGGGAACCAACGCAGGTTCTTGACGCCCAATTCGGCGGCGGCGGCGAACACCATGTTGCCCACGTAATCGCCGTTGCGAAGATGGTGATGGGTGGAGATGGTCATACCGTCTTTGATACCGCTGCGTTTGAGGGCCTCTTTGATGGAAGCCACCCGTTTGTCGCCGTCGGCGGGGTAATCCGCGCACGAACGGATCGGGGGCGCGGCTTTGCGGCCGGTGGGTTTGTGTTTGCCCACGCCTTTGTACGGAACGTGCTGTTCTCCGTTGATTTCCGTCAGGACCTCGCGTCCCAGCGCGTTGACTTCCACTTTGTATTTGTTTCGATCAAGACTCATTCTTCCCTCCAATTTTCCGCCAATATTCCGTCCTGTAACGCCATGTCAATGGTTCTCAGCGCCCGTTTCACCACCGGAGGATCAATCATCTTGTTGCCGAGGGACACGACGCCCTTACCCTCTTTTCCGGCTTTTTCAAAGGCCATGACGATTTTTTTGGCCTTGTCCACCTCTTTTTCCTCGGGGGCGAACGCATGGTGGATCACAGCAATCTGGCGGGGATGGATACAACCTTTGCCGTCAAAACCAAGAGCTTTCGCTTCCTTGACAGAAGCGACCAGTCCTTCCATATCGGCCACATCGGAGAATACGGTGTCGATGGCCTGGATGCCGGCTGCGCGGGCGGCGTTGATCAAAACAGAGCGGGCGTGAAAGCTTTCTTTTCCTTCCAATGTACGCTGTGTGCCGAGGTCCGCGGTATAGTCTTCCAGTCCAATGGCAAGACCGACATTCAGATTTGACGCTTTGGCGATGGGGTACGCGTTGACAACGCCCAAAGCGCTCTCGATAATCGGCATGAGGAATGTTTGATGCCGGTCGTCTTCAGGTAGGCAGGCCTGGATTTCAGTGATTTTTTTCTCCACTTCCCGGATCTGCTCGGGGGTTTCCACTTTTGGCACCAATATTACGTCCACCTTCTGGGGCACAACCTCATCCAGGTCTTCGAGACCCATGGGCAACTGGTTGATGCGCACCATTCGTTCGCAACCCATAAAATCGAGGGATCGCAAGGTGTTGCGAACCAGGATGCGGGTGGTGTCCTTGATCAGGGGAGCGACGGAATCTTCCAGATCCAGGATGAGGCCGTCGGGTTTGTGGATACCGGCATTGAGCTGGAGTTTCGGTTGGTCGCCGGGCAAATAGAGACGGGAACGGCGAAACCGTTCCTTCGCGGTCGGTTTCACAGGGTATTTCCAATCGGGTAAATAACGTTTGCCGTTGTCGATTCCCAGACGCCGCACCGCACCTTCGACACGGGCCATGATCACGAACGGCAACGCGCCGTAATCTTCTACAGCGACTTCGGCGTGTTTGATTTCAAAAAAATCCAACATCAGGTGGATCAACGCTTCGATGGATTCACCATATAAGACTTTGACTTTACTCTTCAGGTTCAGCTTGATTCCACCGTCGGAATTTAACTGTATAGAAACCCAACAATCGGATCTGACGCTATCGCCTCGATTGCCGGCCTCTGCATAGGTTTTCGCCATGTTTTTGTCCTCCTAAGACATAAAACGTATCAAATTTGGATTAGAGACGGACCTCGATATCCAGGCCTTCGATCTTGCGGCTAATGTAAAAGGATTTGACAAAGGTCAATTTGCTGTTGCGGGAGCGGGCGAAGATTTCGACAAATGTGGTGCGCCAGTCTTTCTGGTTTTTGTCGAAGGCCCGTTCGGACGTCGCTCTATAACCGAATCCGGACGTCAGGGTGACCCGCCGGCTCTCTCCTTCAGGCGGAAGCCCATCTTTTAGTATCATTTCATAGCCTTCGCCGATGGTTTTCCCGGTGTCCAGGAAGCTGAACACCCCAAGCAAAAAGACGTTTTTCAGATCCTGGGAGCCGATATTGCGGACCCGGAAAGAAATCTGAGGTACCAGGATCACTCCCTTAAATTCATCGGTGTCGATTTTTTGCTTCACAACCCATTGGCTGTTGATATCGAAAAACTCGATGGAGCTCTTCAGTTCTTCGCCGGTGATGGATTGATCGATGACACCGAATTTATAGAAAAGGATGAAACCGATAGTAATGATTATCAATGAAACGGACAACCAGAATTTCGAACCGAAACGTTTGGGCTCGAAGTATTCATCGAGACCTATATCTTGAACTTCCTGGGGAATAATCTCATTTTCTTCAGCAGCCATGATATACTCCATAATTGTTTTACAAGCTATTTTCGCCTATTTCTCCGGTTTAGTCAAGGCGGCGGCCGGCCAAAAAGGTATTTACAAAAACGGTTGCTATTGATACAATGGTAGCAGATGAAAGAAGGTAACCATCGATGAATCTTTTTCTGTTTCTTTTGCTATTCATTTCCAGTGTTGTATTCTATATTTTTCAGGCCAGTTTCAAGAGTTTTTCCAGAATTTCCCTGACAGGTTTCCTGGAAGGGCTGCAGAATCAGCGTATCGCTGAGTTTGATTTTGTCGGAAAATACGAAATGGTTCAGAACGCGTTGCGGGCGTTTTCGTTTACGCTGCAACTAGGCCTGTTTATTTGCGGTTTTTTTCTGATGAAAACAAGCGTGCCGGAGCCTATATACAGGGTGATGATATTGATTGGGGGATTCGTTTTCCTGTTCAATTTCCTGTTATACTCCTTCTCATACTTTTACAAGGAGATCATTCTAAAGCGGCTGCTATTCCTCTACCCTGTCCCATGGGTCTTTTTCTATCCGTTCAATCTCGTGTTCGGTATGTTCCTGGCCAAAAGTCCGGAACAAAAAGAAAACGACCAGGATGATCTCAGCGACCGGGAATTGGAAGTTTTCTTCGAAGAGGGCGCCCGAGAAGGGGTGTTGGAAACCGAAGACAAAGAGATGATCGAAAGCATCCTTGAATTCGGAGACACCCGCGTCAAA
>JAHELQ010000616.1:0-2724 GCA_024644125.1 Candidatus Aminicenantota bacterium
AAAGCCGGTCATTTTTAAAATAGCCTGGTATTCGGCGGTTTTTTGCGTGATTGGACGAGTGAGTTCAGGTGTGTTTTGAAACACACCCTCCCGGGTTAGAATCAGAAACGAAGGGATGAAGCCGCCGTAGAACCAGAGCTTGTCTTTGACGAGATAGCCGCCTAGAGTGAATCCCGGTTGCCAGCGGGTCCAGGTGTCTTCAAGATATTGAGTGTACTCCGCAATCAGATTGTACCACCGATTCAACTGAAGCACGCGACGGGGTTTGCCGTCGAGCCAATAGCCGGTGACGTAGAGCTGCAGGGAGCCGTGAAATTGGTTGCCGCCGCTTTTTGTGACGATATCGATCACTCCGCCGGTGGAACCAGACCTCGAGGCCGGCAAGCCCGTAGCCTGGACTCTGATTTCGTCCACAAAATCGATGTGTACATCGAATCCGCTCTGCCCCGAATAAATTGTCGTCGTATCGGTTCCATCCACAAAGAACACATTCTCGGAACTGGACGCACCATTGATCGACAAACCGTCGAAGAGGAGTTCGTCGTTCACACCGGAAGCCAATGTCGCCAACGACAATGGATTCGTTCCCCGAGGCAGCATCGCTAGCATCGCGGTATCGAACGTCGTCTCGTAGGGATCGCTCTCTTCTAGCAATCCTGCGTACGGCGGATCGTAGACTACGGCGACTTCATATTCAGCTTCGATTTTGCCTGTCCCCTGTCCGGTATCTCCTTTCTCTTTGTCAATGCGTTCAAGGTAGACCTCAAGCCTGACGAACCGGCCTTCGGGGATGGGAAGGTTTCGATAGATCGCAGTCCGGTAACCGGCGAGCCGGAACTCGACATCGTATTCTCCGGGAAGCAGGAAGCCGGAATCGAAGCAGCCGCACATCGCCGTCTCGAACGACGATGCCTTCTGCCATCCCACCCTCTGGATCGTTATCTTCACCTTCGGGAGCGGATCGTCGCCTTCCGAATAAACCGTGCCTCGAAGCCCGCTCACCTGTCCCCGTATTTGAGCGGGAAAAAACGCTGCGAAGCAAATGATCATCGCCAACACGATGGCCGTTTTTAATGCTAATTTATGATTATGTTTCATGGTTTCTTCATCCATAAGTTTAAAATAACAACTTCGCCCCCAACCTGGCGGCGATGGGGGCCTGAAAATTCCTCTCCATTCTGAAGCGGGGATCGAGTTTGGCTCCCTTTTCCAGGATTTTGGCGAAGGCGTCGAAGCCGTCGAAGATCAATTGCTCGTCTACGTAGATGACACCCTCGTTGTACAGTTGGTGAATCCGTTGGGCGATGTCGTTGTTGGTGATGTTGTCGATATTGAGGCTCATTTGCATAGTGAAGCGGTCGCTCAATTTTAGGTTGTACTCCAGATAGGTGTTCAATTGCCAGAGACCGGGAGTGCGGCCCCAATCGCCGCGGCCGTATGGATACCATCCTTGCATTCCATTCAGATAGACTTCGGTTTGAACCGGCGTTCCGCTCATGGCGAAGGCGTTGAAGCCGGCGGTGAGGCCGAAGTCGAAGGCGTAGGCGCCGTAGACCTTGAATTGATGCGTGCGGTCTGTCGGCAGGAGTCCTAGAACCTCGTCGCCGTCCTCGTTGGCATTCATGAACCAGGTGTCGAAATAGCGCAACGTATACGGGGCTTGCCGGCCAAACTCGTCGGAACTGGCCAAACCAGAGTAGTTGCCGTACAACCGGCTCAAGGTATAGGACACACCCCCGAGCCAGCGTCGGCTGAATCGTTTATCGAGACTGACTGTAATGGCGGAATAGCGGCGCACCGCCTCGACGCTTTTCACCCCTTCGGGCATCAGCCCCAGCGATTGCGATTCGTCGTATTTCGATTGGATCCAATCGGAGCCGGGATTGCCGATGAAATAGATCTCACCTTGTGGATATTGCACACCGACATCTTCGATTGCATTTTTTATCCAGTTGTGGATAAAACGAACATTCAGTTCCAAATCAGAACTCAGCCGTTTCTGAAATCCAAGACTTAACTCATGTTTTTGGAAGGGCTTGATATCCGGCTGAGTCCTGCTGAAGTCGGGAAGACGCCAATTTTTAGACTCGAGGCGGCGGCCCCCCATATACTCGTCAAGCGGATGATCCGCTACAGTAAATTCTTCCCAATAGGGATACACAATATCATAGTAATGGGAAATCCATTTGAAGCCGCCGTATCGCTCCGTTGCCAGTTCCCATTTCATGATATCGACATACATTGAGTAGTTGCCGTAAATCCTGATCCTACCGTCATTTCCCAAGTTATACACAAAACCAAGCCGGGGGGAGATCTTATCCAATAAATCGAAACGAATTGGAGGATCGGTATAGCCGTCCACGTCACTTAACGAGGGCATTTCCTCATTCTCCAGCCGTAGGCCCAACTGAATCGCCAATCGTCCGGCTACACTCCAACTATCCTGGAGATACAAAGCCCAGGAATCACTGTGGGCAGAGAATACATCTCCAAACGGTTTCCGCACCTCGACATATCCTCGGGTGGTCTCATAAATTTGCCCGGTGGTTGGAGACTCGAAATCGTCTCCCCAGTAAAATCTGAGATAATCATTATAGGCATCATATTGGTCCACAAGCCGGCGGACAAATTGACCGCCCAGCGCGAGACGATGGTTTCCCAGCAAGCGAACATGCGCCTCGAGGGATGCTCCGATTCTAACCCGAGACTCGATATCCCTCTTTA
>JAHELQ010000616.1:2734-3176 GCA_024644125.1 Candidatus Aminicenantota bacterium
CAGCATCCATAACAAGGTGGCGACCACATATAATACCTAGGAACCTCCGGAATACCATAACCACGATTAGATCTTAAATGATAAAACCGGGGGCCATTACAATCACATTCGTCACGACGGTTTCTTCTCCAATAATTGCCTGTAAATCGCAGCGAAAAATCTCGCCCGGCATAGGTCAAACCGCCGGACAGGGAGAGCGAAGGATAATGCCAAACTTCCTCCTCAAATTTTTTATATCCATCGCTGCTACCATCCAGTTCCGGTAGTACTGCCTCCACTTTGCGGTAGTCCACAAGGCCGCTAAGGGACAGGCGAATGCGATCAGTGAGAAAGGCTGTCAATTTGAGTATTCCCTGGTACTCCGTGGTGTTTTGGGTGATGGTGCGGTTCAAATCCGGATCATAATTGAACACCGCGTCGCGGGTTCGTTTTTGGAAGGAGG
>JAHELQ010000617.1 GCA_024644125.1 Candidatus Aminicenantota bacterium
GGCTGAAAGATGATATTTCTCTTTGGCTGGATTCCTGGTATAATTGGGGGTTGAGGAGTGTTTATATGGGATTTGAGCGTGTGATGATCGAGCGGTTTGGCGGTAGTGAGGAAGTGAAGGTTGTGACGGTTGACCGGATGCCGGAGCCGGGGCCTGGGGAGGTGAGGGTCCGGGTGTTGAGGAGCGGGGTGTCGTTTACCGATGTGATGATCCGGAAGGGGATGTATCCTGAATTGAAGGGGAAGCCGCCGTTGACGCTTGGTTATGATATGGTTGGGGTTGTGGAGGCGTTGGGGGCTGGAGTGGAAACTCTGAAGGAAGGGGATCTGGTTGCCGACATGACGGTCGTTGGGGGTCATTCGCAGTATTTGTGCCGGAGGGAAGAGAGTCTGGTGCCGGTTCCCGAAGGGGTGGATGCGACGGAGGCTTCGGCGTTGGTGCTTCCGTATGTGACGGCTTATCAGATGTTCAATTGGCTGGCGAAGGTGGAGAAAGGCGGCAGTATTCTGGTTCATGGGGGCGGCGGAGCCGTTGGGCGGGCGTTGTTGGAATTGGGAAAGATTTTTACCACGACGATGTTTGCTACGGATCGCCGGCGCAACCTTGCATCGATCAAGGCGCTGGGAGCGACGGCCATCGATTGCGAAAAAGAAGATTTTGTAGAGGTGATCGGCAAAAAAACGGAGAATGGAGTAGATGCGGTATTCGACGCGGTGAGCTTCGACAATTTCAAACGGTCGTTCCGGTGCGTGAAGCCCGGAGGAGCTCTGGTGGCGTACGGATTTTTGGAGAATGTGCTGGGCAAGGGGCAATCATTGGACGTGTTGCAGGGATTTTTGACAGTGAAATTATGGCATTTGCTGCCCAATAAAAAACACGCCTATTTCTATTCCATCGGCAAATTCCGCCGGAAGGCACCGGACTTGTTCAAGCAAGACCTCACCATCCTGCTTCATTTGTTGAAAGAGAATAAAATCAAGCCGATCGTCGATTCGGTGATTCCCATGGCCGGCGTGGCCGACGCCCACAAGCGAATCGAGAATGGCGACGTGAAGGGAAAGATCATTGTCAAATGCAATGAAAGATAGTATGATAAATAATATTAAGACGAGGAGGAATTACATATGAGCAAAAATTTAAAAATGGGATGCATTATTGTGGTAGGCCTGGTACTGGTGATCGGTATCGGCGTGTACAGTTTTGTCAAAAATTCATATAACAACATGGTGAACCTCTCGGAAGAAGTGAAAGAAAAATGGAGCCAGGTGGAAAATGTCTACCAACGGCGCTTCGACCTGATCCCCAATTTGGTTGAAACGGTCAAAGGGTATGCCTCGCACGAACGGGAAACGTTGCAAGCGGTGGTAGAAGCCAGGGCCAAGGCCGGCGGCACCTTCAACATCTCCGACCAGGTGCTCAGTCAACCGGAGATGTTCCAGCAATTCCAGCAGGCGCAGGGAGCTCTATCGAACGCGTTGTCGCGATTGATGGTAGTGGTGGAAAAGTATCCGGATCTCAAGGCCGACCAGAGCTTCTTGAATTTGCAGAACCAGTTGGAAGGAACCGAAAACCGCATCGCTGTAGAAAGACGCCGGTTCAACGAGACCGCCAAAAAGTTCAACGTGTACATAAAACAATTCCCCCGCATGATCCTGGCCGGTATGTTCGGCTTTAAGGAACGCCTCTACTTCAAGGCCACGGAGGGATCGGACCAGGCGCCGAAGGTGAAATTCTGATGGCTGGATTCCTTTTCAAGGACGACGAGTTAAAGAAAATCGAGGACGCGGTCGCGACCGCGGAACGTAAGACCAGCGGCGAGATCGCGGTGGCGTTCACCCGCCAGAGTGATAGCTACGCCTCGCATGAATTGTTATTCAGCATTGGTTGCGGTTTTTTGTATTTTATGATCATGCTGTTCTTCACCCACGGCGTCGAAGCTTTCGTGCGCCAGTTGTCCTGGGAGTATTCGGTTACTCATCTGGTGATGGCTTACGGATTCTCCACATTCGTATTAATCTTCCTGATCTACTTGTTGGCCAATATCCCGCTGGTGGACCGGCTCATTGTCCCCCGTTCCATTATGCGCCGCAAAGTGCGGGAGCGGGCGTTGCGCCATTTTACCGAGGCGGGAGTCTACAAGACCAAGGACCAAACCGGGATTCTGATCTTCATCTCCCATCTGGAGCGCCGCATCGAGCTTCTGGCCGATAGCGGCATCGCCGCCAAAATCCAGCAGCAGACATGGGACAAGATAGTGCAACATATCATCGACGGCATCCGGCAGGGCACATTGGTCGACCATCTCATCGAGTCCATCGGCCGGTGCGGCGACATTCTGGCGGAGCATTTCCCCATCCAGCCGGACGACGTGAACGAGCTGAAAAACGGCATTGAGATTCTGGAGAAATAAGCATGAGACGACAATTCATACTGATAATGATTGGGATTCTCGCGACAGGAGCCGTTTTGGCCGACATCCCTGCTTTCACCGGCAAAAGGGTGAACGATTTCGCCGGAGCGATGGACAGCGGCCAGCAGCAAACGCTCGAGTCGATGCTCGCCGCGGCGGAGGAGAAAACATCGTCGCAATTTG
Organism: Candidatus Aminicenantota bacterium; assembly: GCA_024644125.1. Taxonomy (GTDB): domain Bacteria; phylum Acidobacteriota; class Aminicenantia; order UBA2199; family UBA2199; genus JAHELQ01. The sequence continues at coordinate 2,594 of JAHELQ010000617.1, forward strand.
TGTTGGTGGTAATTTCCTCCCTCGAGGGGGATGTGATCGAGGATTACAGTATCCGGCTGGCGGAAAAATGGAAGATCGGCCAAAAGGGCCTGGACAACGGAGCGATTTTGCTTGTGGCCATGCAGGAACGGCAATTGCGCATCGAGGTTGGGTACGGCCTGGAACCGATCCTGACGGACCTCAAAACCGGCTACATCATCCGGGAAATAATCGTCCCCAAATTCAAGACGGGTGATTATTACCAGGGAATGTACAATGGGCTCGACGCAATCACCGGCATCGTGAACAAAGAATACGACATCTCCCCCGAAGAGCTGGCCCGCTTTAACAAACAACGCAAGGGCAACGGTAAATCCGTCATCCCATTTGGAGTATGGATCTTTCTCATGATCATCATATTGAACCTGATAAAGGGCGGCGGACGCGGCGGACGGAGTGGCGGAGCCTTTTTCGGCGGCGGTTCTTTTGGCGGCGGTAGCTCATTTGGCGGCGGTAGCTCATTTGGCGGCGGCGGCGGATTTTCCAGCGGTGGAGGCTCGTTCGGCGGAGGAGGTTCTTCGGGTAGTTGGTGAAGATTCCCTG
>JAHELQ010000618.1 GCA_024644125.1 Candidatus Aminicenantota bacterium
TTCTATACCGGGTTTTCAAAGACGAAGCCCTCGATTTTATGCTCTTTTTCTCCTCAGCCCAGTCGTTTATCGGCAACAAGGGACAGGCCAATTACGCGGCCGCCTGCACGTTCAAAGACGCGTTTGCCCATTTCCTGGCGGCGCGCCTGCCGTTTCCGGTGAGGGTGATCAACTGGGGCTATTGGGGCAGCGTGGGCATTGTGTCCAGCCCCGAATACAGACGGAGATTGGCGGAACTCGGAGCCTATTCCATTGATCCGGCCGAAGGTATGGTGGCTGTCGAGAGGGTATTGGGAAGCTCCGAATCCCAGATCGTTCCCATCAAGGCCTCCAGGTCGCTGTTGGAACGGATGGGGGTGATTGGCGAATCGGAAGCCGGGGATGTGGATATACCGGATATCCAGGATGCGCTCGCAACCGGAATAGAAGCTCAGGATATCGAGCGGACATATGGCCAGGTGGACCGCTATGCACGGTTGTCCCTGTTAAAGACATTCCAGGGCCTGGGCCTGTTCACGAAAGTTGGCGAAGAGCACAGCCGTGAAGCAATGATCGACAGGTTAGCTATTTTGCCCTCGTATCACCGCCTTCTGGATGCGTTGCTGGATATTCTGGAAAAATCGAAATTCATTACAAAAAAAGAAGCGCGCGTCGCAGTCGCGCCAGTCGCCGTTGACGCGAAGACCGCAGAGGAGCTGCGGGGATTGGCGGAAATGAAAGCGCGCTTGCTGCAAGAGATTCCCCAATTCGCCGCCCACATCCAGTTGCTGGATCATTGTCTGGCGTCGTATCCCGAGGCGCTCCGGGGGAGCCGTGGACATATGGAGGTTTTGTTTCCCGGCGGATCGCGGGAATTGGTGGAAGGGATTTACAAAGGCAATATTGTCATTGATTTTTACAACCGGCTCGTGGCCGCCTCCGTGGCACAGTATGTGGCGGAGCGGTCGGCGCGCAAGCCTGAAGGCCGTGTAGCGATTCTAGAGGTGGGGGCGGGCACCGGAGGCACCACCGGATTTGTATTGGAGGCGTTGGCAGGTTTCGAGCACGCCATCACCTATTATTACACCGATATTTCGTCCGGTTTTACCCGCGCCGCCGAGAAACGGTTCGGCGCGACATATCCGTTTATGGTGTTCAAACCCCTGGATATAGAACGGGATCCGCGGCAGCAGGGATTCGAGCCTGACTCGGTGGATCTGATGCTCGGCAGCAATGTGTTGCACGCTACCGGTGACATGAACCGCACCTTGCGCCATGTCGGTTGTCTCTTGAAAAAACATGGTTGGGTGGTGATCAACGAGATCACCAAATTGTGGGACTTCGCCACCGTGACCTTTGGCTTGACCGACGGTTGGTGGCTCTATGAGGATACAGTCAACCGTATAGAGGGCTCTCCCTTGATCGATTCCCGGGTCTGGCGCGATTTGTTGGCAGCCAACGGTTTTACCGGAGTCCGCTGGTTCGGCGTTCCCGGTATGGAGGAAGCCCTTCAGGAGCAGTGTGTCTTTATCGCCAAATTCGCCGGCGACAGAGCGCGTACTCAGGATGCCTCACCGGCGCCAGCATTCAGAGCGGCCTCTTCTATCGTATCTTCCTCGCGAGAAGCCTTCGTCGCCGCGAAACCGGATTCTTCCGCGGGGCTTCAAAAAGGGGTGGAGAATTTTATCAAACAAGTATTCGCCAGGGTGTTGCGGATCGACAGCTCTGTCATCGACAGTGATGCGACATTTGAGAATTATGGCGTCGATTCGCTGGTCAATCTGGAATTGGCCAGGGAATTGGGGGCCTTTTTCGGTAAACTTCCGGTAACATTGTTGTTCGAGCACAAAACCATCGCTACGTTGGCAGGCTATTTGGCCGGGCAATTCCCGGAGCAAGCGGCGGACGCGGCGGGAATTCCCCGCAAGACCGCCGAACCGGAGCCAGCGCGAAAAAGGCTTCCTGCGGTTTCCGAAAAGGAATTGTTCGCCATTTCAAAAGAATTGATAATTGATGTGTTTACCAGTATTTTAAAAATACAGGCGCGGGATCTCGACGGGAGCTCGACCTTCGAAACGTTCGGCGTCGATTCCCTGGTCAGTCTGGAGATCAACAAGGCGCTGTCCGGGACTTTCGGCAGTTTACCGGCCACTCTATTGTTCGAGCACAAAACCATCGACGCCCTGGCAGGGTATTTCGCCAGTGAACGCCAGGCGGTCTTACGGGACATGGCGGGCGGCGAACGGCCGGTGGAAACCGGCGAAGCCGCCATCGAAGGATTGTTCGATCTACCTGTCCCCAATTCGGCGCCCGCCGCTAAAATTACCGGAGCCGCGCACAATGGAGGGCAGATCGCCATCATCGGTGTAACCGGCCGTTATCCGCAGGCGGCTGATCTCCAACAATTCTGGGACAATCTGCGGAGCGGAAAGGATTGCATCGGCCCCATCCCCGCCGACCGACCAGCGCTTCTCAACGTTCCAGGAGTGGCGCGGGGAGGATTCATCGATGAGGTGGATCGCTTCGACCCGTTGTTCTTCGCCATTTCTCCCGCCGAAGCCAGGACAATGGATCCGCAGGAACGGCTGTTTTTGGAGACTGTGTGGATATTGCTGGAGGAGAGCGGTGTAACGGCAAACCGCTTGTCAGGCGGCGGCCGGCGGACCGGCGTTTTTGCCGGAGTGATGAACAATGATTACGACCGGTTTGGAGCGGTATGCCATTATTCCTCCATTGCCAACCGGGTTTCCTATTTCTTCGATTTTCAAGGACCCAGCGTTGCGGTGGACACATCCTGTTCATCGTCGTTGACCGCCGTTCACCTGGCTTGCGAGAGCCTGCGGGCAGGGGAATGCGATGCGGCTGTCGCCGGCGGGGTGAATCTCGTTTTACACCCCAGCCACTTCCACTTGTTAAAGGAGAAGAGGATGCTCTCCGAGAGCGGCGCGTGCCTGAGCTTCAACGCCGGCGGCGACGGATTTGTGGTGGGCGAGGGCGTAGGCGCTGTGTTGCTGAAACCTCTTGACCGGGCGGAGCGCGATGGAGATAGAATCTGGGCTGCCGTCAAAGGCAGCGCGGTCAACGCCGGGGGCAAGACCGGCGGTTACATGTTGCCCAATCCCACGGCGCAAAAAAATCTTGTGGAGGAAGCGTTGGCTCGGTCAGGCGTCGCCGCCGACTCCATCGGCTACATC
>JAHELQ010000119.1 GCA_024644125.1 Candidatus Aminicenantota bacterium
TCCATGGCCTCTTCCAATGAATTCATCACCGGAATATTCCTGGCTTTGCCATCCAATACGTCTCCGGCGTCCTTCCCTGCGTACCGGGAATCGAGAACGGCGAGAACGCGGTACCGCTTCGTAAAACGGACCAGGCCATGGGCGGTCTTTCCATTGGTGGTATTGAAAGCCCCTTCACAATATACAATCGCATTTCCATCCAGCACTGAATTCATGATATTATCTCCTTCCGGTCAAAATGACTACGAACCGGTCTTTTTGAAACGGCTCTTTTTGGTGCTGCTCAATCAAGGCGATGAGGCCTGCTGTGGAAGCCGGAACCACATTCAAACCTTCTTTCTGACGGATCATCCTGGCTATGGAGGCCATTTTTTTATCCGACGCGTCCCGGGCCCAACCAGCGGTTTCCCGCATGGCGTCAAGAACGTAATCGCCGTCGATCGAATGCCAATTGATCAACGGTTCGTTTATCTTCGTCTCGCGAATCCGATTTGCCTGCAGATCGCTGCAAAACGGAAGATTCTTCAAGTACGCCTGGATTATCGGATTTTTCCTGAAGGACGATCCGGCGACAATGCGAGGAATCCGCGATGTTTTGCCGCGGCGATACAAACTGACAAAGCCTTTGTAGATTCCCGCCAACGTCGTTCCATTGGAAACCGGAGCCGCCACAATCAGCGGCGCGTCCCGAAGTTCGTCGTAAATCTCGTAGGCGATCTGACCATAACTGGAGAGTTGCAACGCCGTGTTGTTTCCTCCGGGATTGGCGTCGTAACATTCATGTTCCTCGGCGTAACGACGGGAGATTTCCACCGAGGTCTCGTAATCTCCGGAGGTGCGGATGATCTCGGCGCCAAGCTTTGTCATTTCTTTAATCCTGGAGGTATGGTATGTATCAGGGATATAGATCAAACAACGCAATCCAGCCAGATAAGCGGCCAGAGCGACCGCCACTCCATAGTTACCGCAAGTGGCCACTGTCATGGAGTCAAATCCCCGGCGCAACGCGTCCATAGCCTGGGAAAACGCGATTCTGTCTTTCTGGGTGCCCGAGGGGTTACTCCCTTCAAATTTCAAGTACAATTGCCGTATTCCCAATTCTCGTTCAAGGTTTCGCGCTCTTAAAAGCGACGTATCACCCACTTCGGAATCAACGATGTCCTCATACGCCTCGAGCTTCTCCTCTAAGGTGTTAGAGGAATTTGCGACGATTGCCCGCAAAGGTTCTAGTTCTTCAGAAACCTTGAAGACATCTCCCCTGGCGCCGTCGATTAATTCGAGTACCTTTCCCGGTGTCAATTCACCATTCATATTCTCGGAATGAGTCACTAATCACCTCTAAAATAGTCTCTAAAACGCCCTTCCTCACACAAAATCGCCAGTTTCAGAAAGGTTCCGACAAATATATACCCAACCAACTATAAAGTCAATAAAAAAATCATTTTTCTTCCGATTGGGCCAGGGTTTTCCCTTCAGTCCAGTTATCGTAAAAACGACGGGTGGGATACGCGAAGTCAATATCGCTGTGAAGAGCGAACTCCCGCAGAATATCCTCCCAAATCAGCTCCTCCGTACCCCTGCGATTGCGAGGATCGCAAATGTAGCGGATGGTCAACAGGACGCCGCTATCCCTCACGTTGGTATAAACGGTCGGCGTCAACCGGGAATAGAATATCATGTATTTACGGGCCGCCTGTTTAATTTTCTCTTCCGCTGCGCGCGTGAGGTGCTCCGTATGACGTTCCACTATGCTCTGGAGAATGGCCTTCGCTTTTTGCCACTCACTTTCAAAAGTCAGAAGAACCGGGATTTCATTCCAGATGAATTGAAATCCCCGGGTGTAATTGGCCTGTGACTCGGTGAAGACTTTGCCGTTGGGTACATGAATAATCCTGCCGGTGCTTTGATCCGCATCCACCCAATTGCCAATCTCGAGAATAGTGAATTGGAAGAGGCGGATATCGATGACATCTCCTTTGACCCGACCAATCTCGATCCGGTCTCCAACTGTGATTGGGCGGCGGACAACAATGAAGAACCAGCCGGCCACATTGGTCACCAGGTCCTTCAACGCAATGGCCAGTCCGGCGGACAACAATCCGATATAGGTTCCCATATTGTGAAAACCTTCGAACCATACTTCCACCAAAAGCAGCAAAACGATGGCGGCGAGAATATAGTTGAGAACCTTCTTCCATTTGTACCGGATTTTGACATCGGTAGTCTGGCGCCACAGAATCTTTAAGAGAAGTAAACCCAGTCCCATAAACAAAAAGATGATGATGATCGAGATCAGGATTTTGAATTGTACGGTCGGCGCCAGTCCGGTCGCCTTCTCGATCAAATCCATCAGTGTTTTCACCGCAATGACCCTTCAGTTTTTGAAGGTTTCACCTTTTTTTGTCCCGCTTCAACAGAATGGTCATCCATCCCGCCACAATGCCCGAGCAAAAAGTCAGAAATATGACCAACGCCCGGCTAATTTTCAAGGTGAAGAACAGAAATCTGAATTCGACGACCTCGATGTTCTGCATTGTGAAGATGACAATCAAGATAGCCAATGCCATCAAAAAAATCCATTTCCAGCTCATATGAACCCTCCCTTTATTATAACACCTTTTCTAAAACTATCAAAACCCAGGTCAGATGTTTTTGAACAGATATTGTATTGACTTTCGGCTCTATTCGATTTATAAAGATAGGAAGAATCCGTTCTTTTTTCGAGGTATTAATTATGGGATTTGATTGGTTTTCATGGATTGTCGTTCCTTTATTGATTTTTTTGGCCCGCATTTCCGACGTCACTCTCGGTACGTTGCGATTCATCTACCTGGGTAAAGGATACCGCAAGGCAGCTTCATTGTTGGGTTTTTTCGAGGTCTTGATCTGGATCATCGCAGTCCGCGAAGTGATGATCAACCTGAGGAATTTTCTCTGCATCTTCGCCTACGCCAGCGGTTTTGCCACAGGCAATTACGTAGGTATCTGGCTGGAAGAAAAACTGAGTGTCGGCATGGCGTTGATGCGCGTCGTTTTCTCGAGGGACAGCAGTGAATTCACAAACTTCATGAAAGAACGCGGATACGGATACACGCTCGTAGACGGTAAGGGAACGCGAACTCATGTCAAAATTCTATTCTCCGTAGTCAAACGAAAAAGTCTCAAAGAGATCCTCGATTACCTGCAAACCTCCAACCCCAACTCCTTCTGCACAATCGAGAACATCAAGTCGGTGCACGAAGGGATCTTCCCCTTCGCGGAAAAATCACCTGCCCGCCTACTTTTTCGCAAGCACCGCAAGTCAAAATGACACCTAATTTCCGCTAAAACCATTTTTTGCGCTTGAAATAATACGCCATCACGCCGCCGAGCACCACCATCACCAGCCATGTCACTACATAACCGTACCTGGTGTTGAGCTCCGGCATATTGAAAGGGGAAGCGTCCGTATTGAAATTCATACCGTAGATACCGGCGATGAATGTCAAGGGGATAAATATTGTGGCTATCATGGTGAGCATCTTCATCACCTCGTTCATTTTGTTACTGACGCTGGAGAGATAAAGATCTTGAAGTCCGGCCACCAGGTCCCGCAACGACTCGGAGGTTTCAATGACTAGAATTGTATGATCATACACATCCCGCAAAAAAAGAGAGGTCTCTTCCCGGACGAACTGCGACTCTCCATTGGCCAAAATCCTGGTCACCTCACGCAAAGGCGAGATCGACTTCCTGAGGAAAATCATCTCCTGCTTCAACGAATAGATTGCGTTTAAAGTACTTGGTTCGGGATGGACCAGCAAATCCGATTCCAGTTGCTCGATCCTCTCTCCCACCGATTCCAGGACAAAGAAGTAATGATCGACCACCGCGTCCAGGAGTGCGTAGAACAGAAAATCGGCCCCCATCCTGCGAATTTTTCCCCGGCCGTTCCGCAACCTCTGCCTCACCGGATCGAACACATCTCCTTCCCATTCTTGAAACGAGACCACATAATTGTGCCCTACGATAAAACTCACTTGCTCCGATTTTATCTCCGACGAAGCCTCGTCGAACCGGAGCATCTTCAACACCACGAACATGTGATCGTCAAAATCCTCCATCTTCGGCCGCTGGTTAGTGTTGACGATATCCTCCAGGGCCAGGGCGTGAATGGCGAACGCGTCTCCTATCTTTTCGATGAGCTGGATGTCGTGAATTCCATCGACATTGATCCACAATACTTTGTCTGTCCGGTCCGTCGCCAGCGACCCAATATCGTCGAGTTCGGTCTCTTGAATCGATTCCCGGTCATAAGAAATGTATTTCAACTTCACCTGGTGTTCCCGTTCCTCCCCTACATGAATCAAGGTCCCGGGAGTTTGAGCCACTTTTTTTGAAATCCTGTGAACAAATTTCATTTTGCCTTCCCTCCTCTCCAAAAGCGACTATAACACACTTCCGCCTCCATCGTCAACGGCGGAGGTTTGGAATCGAAATTCATCCGGAACGTTTTTTTTATTGCAAAAATTCCGATATTTCGTTATTATATAGTGTGGCGTTTTATCAAAATAAAAACATGGTGGCAAGAACGTGATCGAATTGTACCACGTGTCGAAACAATATGTAAAAAACGATTACGCGTTGCAGGATGTGAACCTCTCCATTCAAAAAGGCGAACTGATCTTCCTGACCGGAGCGTCGGGAGCCGGAAAATCCACCCTGCTGAAACTGATTTTCAAAGAGGAAGATCCCAGCAAAGGGCAAATTCTCATCGACTCTCAAAACATCAACCTCATCCCCAAAAAACATTTATACAAACTACGGCGCAATATCGGCATCGTATTCCAGGATTTCAAATTGCTGGACAACCGGACCGTTTACGAAAACATCGCCATCCCTTTGATGGTGAGGGGAGAGCGCAAATCCATGATCGAACGCAAGGTGAACAACGCTCTTACGCTGGTGGGGTTGAAGCACCGGAAAAATTACATCCCGCTCCATATTTCCGGCGGTGAACAGCAGCGGGTGGCCATTGCCCGGGCCATTGTGGGAAATCCCAAGATCATCGTGGCGGACGAGCCCACCGGGAACCTGGACACGGATTTATCGGTGGAGATCATCAAGATTTTCGAGCGCATCAACGCCAATGGCGTCACCATCATCATCGCCACTCACGATAAAACCCTGCTCCAGATGTTCGGCAAACGGATTCTGCGGTTGGACAAAGGCAGACTCGTCACCGACCGGTCCGGCGAGGCGGCGCGATGAATCTGATCAAACGATCTTTGGGAAACGCGATCATAAATATCCTGCGCAACAAAGTCATCAACTTACTGTGCCTGGGTATCATCGCCTTCACTCTTCTAATATTCGGAATCTTCAATTACATATCCTTCAGCCTCGAATCGTTCAGCGATCAATTCACCAAAGGTATCGAAGCGATTTTTTACTTCAAGGACGATGTGGATCAAAAAAAAATCGATGCCCTGATCGACCGGGTACGGGAAAGTTTGCTGGTGGAAAAAGTGACATATGTATCGAGAGGGCAAGCGGAGATGGATTTTTCGAGACTTTTCCCGGACTTGAAATATGTGCTCACCGAATTCGACAAGTCTCCTTTTCCATCGTCGATGGAGGTGAAATTCAAGATCCAGGAAAAGATCGATACCAAAATCAACGCCTTCATCGAAGACATCGAGCAACTAAAAATCGTGGAGAGTACGCAGGTCAACATCGATTGGGCTAAAAAAATCCTGGCCTACAAACAATTCCTGGCATTCATCGGAATTTTTCTCAGTTCCATCCTGATCTTCATCTCGATCTTCATCATCTACAATGTCATTAAACTGAACATCTTCTACCGCAAAGAAGAGATCAATATCTTAAAACTGGTGGGCGCCACAGATTGGTACATCCGCTTTCCCTTCGTGATCGAAGGCGCGTTGCTGGGTTTCTCTGGCAGTTTGATGGCGGGCGTCCTCCTCTACTCCACTTTGAAACTCCTACCGTCGTTTTCCATCTTCAAAATCGATTTCATCAAAGATTTGTTCAATTTCAACATCATCCCCTTCAACCTGTTCATTCAGTTAGTCGTACTGGGAACCGCCATCGGCCTCTTCTCCGCCCTCTTCTCCATCAAAAAATACCTGAAAAACTAAAGGGCGGGTGTTACCCCGCCCCAAACACGAAAAAGTCTTCAATAGGTTATTGGATATCCCGTCGGCTGGTCGCCCAGATCCCTCATCTGGTAAGCCCAGACATAGGTTGTGTAGGTCGTCCGTTTGGAGTTGCTCAACCAACCGGGGTACGCCTGCATGTGAACATACTGGATATCCATCTGCGTCTCGATCTTGATCTTCTTCCAGGTGGATCTCACATTCAAGCCGACAGACCTGATGGCTTTTTCCTGATCCACCGTGGGACCGTTTGTGTAACTATTCGTATACAGTTGAGTGCTCAGATCACCGAGGGTCGTTTGCATATTACTGGAGAATAAACAGTTGACACAAGTGAGCTTCAACCATCCCCGGTAGGTGACGGTACTGGAATGGTTGAACTGGTCGTCGAGAGTATGCATGGCTCCCATGAACGCGCCATTGGGGCTAATGACGAGATAACGCGTCATCCTGAGCCCTAAATTGGTAAAACAGGACCAGGTGGGATTCATCCCCCACCATCCCTGACTGGTCCGGGTGTAGGTCAGCTCGCCGCCGATCCCTTCCAACCCGAGACCGCCAATGGTCAAGTGCTGGTTGATATTATGACCGAGCTTCACCTCCCAGAGCCGGTTTTGGGTTTCATTGTCCAATTCGGCGGTAACGAGCGACTCCCAGAAGCCAAAATCCGGCGCCGGGTTGGCGTCGAATTCCACCTTTTCCTCGCATTGAAGCGGAGTGGGGAAATCAGGACCTACGTACACTACTTCGCCGTTCTGGTCGGTATACTTCACCACGGTTTCCATAGTATTGAGTTGGGTCAACGCCACCTGGTGGTTGGGGATCGCCAATCCATTCTCGTCGGCGATCCGGAAGGTCAATGTCCCTTCGATCTCCTGAGCCGGCGCCAGACAGGGCAAAAAAAGAAGAGACACGGTAACCAGCATCAATACCGTAAACATCGGTCTAAATTGTTGTTTCATAAAACCTCCTTGTTCATATCCCGAAAAGTTTATATTTACTACAACTTTTATTTTATAGCCGCACAAAAAATCTCCGGCAGTTCAAATGAACAAGCAATCAGCGAGATAGTTTCAGACTAAAACCGCGGTTATCTATTGGCAAGAATAATGCTATTGTACAATGGAAGGGAATGGATGGGAGAAAGGATTATGAAGTTAAGAACTTTAATTTTATGGATAATATTGTTGATCATCATTATAATAATGAAATTGCCAAATGGAGCGTAACGAACTGTACGCCAAATCGGCCGGTTTCAGTCCTCCTCTAGAGGATATGAATACCACATGGAAATAAAAAAATCAAGCCCTCAATAAACCGCCGGTTTTAGGTTCCCGGCGCCTAGCGCACCGTGAAATCGAAATAACGCTCCGGGTAGGGCTCTTCTTTAAAAGTAAAATGCCACCATTTGGCGGGATCCGGCAGGAAGCCATTCTTTTCCATCACTGTCTTCAACAACAGGCGGTGAACCAATTGTCGCGACTGGAGTTGCAGGTTCGCCGCCCCCGATTGATCACTCAATAGACCATAGGGAGTACCCATATCCAATTCTTCTGTCCTCAGGATCCCGTCCCGGTTCCTCATGTAAAAAATCAAACCCACATCCACCGCGCTGCCACGGCTATGACTGGAATTGGCAGCGATGAATCCTTGCTCCAACAATTGTTTTTTTGTCGATGCCGGGTAGAAAAACATTTTCATACGGACATCTTGCTCATCCGCCGCCCACTTCATCAATTGATTCGACGCCCGCTGCGGCCGGTAGGCTTCAAATACCGTCAGCCCCACCGCGTATTGTCTCAATTCCAACTGGGCCTGTCTCAGCGCGTCGGCCGCCTCTTTGGTGAGAATGGCCTTAGGCGCCTCAAAACCTTCCAGCGGCTCTCCCAATAGATTGATGTTGGAGGCATTGCGGATATCAAGCACGATGCCGGGGATCACTTTATCCAGGTACACAAATCCCGCCGGCATACCTTCCGCCCTTTGCTGCGCCGCCAACGCCCGCGGCCCGGCGAGCCAAATCATCAGTAAAACAGTTACCACAGCGATGTTCGTTTTCATTCTTCCCTCGTCATGTCTCACACATTTTTTTAAACTAAACGTTACCACAAGAGGCGGTGTTTTTCAACAGGACGCGGCACACGCCGCGCCCTGCTGGTTATATTAAATTAGAAAGTGTTCGTTGACGAGGTTCAAAGAGTGACCAAAACTTCGTTCGAACAGGCGGAGAAATCGGTCTCGCACACCCTATAATTAAAGGTGCCGGTCAATTTACCCAACGAGTCCGTGTATGCTCCGGTATTTGGGACTGTGGCAACCAATACGCCATCCCGGTAAACATTGATGTTGGTTCCAATCGCGCCGCTCCAGGAAAGATCGACATAATACCTGCCTCTTAATTTGTAACCGGTGGCCGAGAGGGTGAAAGCCGTGGCCGGCTGGATGACGACCGATATGGTATCGGTGGAAGTCAATCCGCCGGAATCGGTGACAGAGGCGGTAATTGTATGTGTGCCCACACTCAGGTTGGAGGTGGCGATGCTCGCCCCGGTGCCGAGGACTCCATCGATGGAGGAGCTCCAAACAATCGACGCAGAAAGATCTCCGTCTTCGATATCGTCCGCATCTCCGGTAAATGTGACACTATTTCCCTCGGTATAGGTGGACCCGTCGGGAGGCGCCGTGATGGCGATAGTGGGCGGATTGTTCACAGGGCCTGTGGGGGTGCCGATCAATGTCAATGTCCAGCTATCCAGAGTTCCCACATCGACTCCGGCATTGTCGGATACGAACAATGTCCAGGCCCCCTGGCTGTTTTCGCCAAGAAAATCGCCGGGGCTGTAGGTCTGGTGAATATTGTCCGCCGAGCTGCCTTCGCGGTTATGGAGAATCGCTTCCGTTCCATTGGGGGAAATCAATTTGACGATCAAATCTCCAATCCAGGTGTGGGTGATGTTTACCTCGACTGATGTTTCAAAAATGGTGAGGGAATCCGGCACATTGATGATACTGGTAATACCCGCAGGATTGTTGTCCGGGATAGGGATCACTGTGTTGTTGGTGTAAGAGACTTCGATGGAGCCTGCAGGCATGACCTTGAGGGCGACAAAGGTGGTTTTGGTCAAGGAGCCGCTCTCTCCTGTGACGGTGATATTGTAATTACCCGCCGCTGTGGCGGTGGTGGTCGCCACTTCCATCAGGGATGACGCACCGGGGGTTCCTGGATTGGGAGTAAAGGTAATGGCGGCATCGATGGCAGGTTCGGAGGTCGCGCTCAGATTCACTGCATCCGCGAAGCCTAGAATCGATTCGATGTCGATGGTGTACGCGGCGGTCTGTCCCTGGTTGACGGTCTGGCCGGTCGGATTTGCCGAGAGACGGAAACTGGGTCCAGGAGGCGAGACCTGGGTTAAAGAATTGTAGACATTGAGGCGCTTGCCGCTGATAGTCTTGCCCGCAAGGGCGGGAATCGGATCGCCGTAATCCACCAGCAAGGTTTTGATCTCCGCAACGGTCAACTGGTCGTTTACCGACAGGAGTAACGCCGCAGCGCCGGACACATGAGGCGTGGCCATGGATGTTCCACTGAACAAAGCATAGGAGTTGCCGATGATGGTGGACAATATCGACGAACCCGGAGCTCCCAGTTCCACGGTAGTGGCACCGTAATTGGAGAAGGACGAGATATTGTCGTTGTGATCGGTGGAAGCCACGGCAACGACATTGGGTACGTCGTAGCTGGCGGGGTAGTAAGGGGAAGTATCATTGTTACTGGTATAATTACCGGCCGCAGCCATAAACATGATGCCAGCGTTGTTGGCCGCCCAAATGGCGTCTTCCATTGTCTGGGTCCATCCGCCGCCGCCCCAACTATTGGAGAGTACCCGGATGTTGACACCCCTGTTCTTCAATGCCACGGCGTAGTTGACGCAAGTGACGGCGTCGGCTGTATCTCCGCTGCCGGCGGAATTGAGAAATTTCATGCCGATGATTCTGACCTGCCAATTCACCCCCACGACGCCAATGGCGTTGTTGCCGATGCCGCCGATGGTTCCGGAGCAATGGGTGCCGTGATCATGATCGTCCATGGGATCGCCGGTGCCCGTAATGGCGTTGATGCCATGGATATCGTCCACGAACCCATTGCCGTCGTCGTCAATCCCGTTGCCGGCGATTTCGCCGGGATTGTTCCAGATGTTGGCCGCCAAATCCTGATGAGTGTAATCGACTCCAGTATCGATCACTCCCACTATAACGTCCGGACTGCCTGTGGAAATATCCCAGGCTTCCGGCGCGTCAATGTCGGCATCCGGAGTTCCGCCGGTCTGGCCTGTGTTATGAAGGCCCCATAGCTCATTGAAGCGCGGATCGTTGGGAAATACCGCCAGGTATTGTTTGTAGTTGTATTCCCCATAGTCGATCAGCGGATTTCCCTGCAAGGCTTTCAACGCCTGGGCTGCAAGATCGCTTCCTTTGTCTCCTTTGAGCTCTAGAAGCGCCAACCGTCCTTCCAGAATGTTTGCGAACCGGTCATCGATGCCATCGTTATTCCGGTCCTTGAATTTCCCATTCACGGATTTTGCCAGGGCTTTGCGCTGATCTTTGGTGATTCCGGGTTTGAACTTCACCAAAATGGTCTGTTTGTTGTAGGCTTTTTCCACACCAGCGGGTTGGGCCTTCCAGGTGGGATTTTCAGCGGCGTTTAGCTGACCGTTGAACGTCGCCGTGCACATGATTAGAAAAAACGAGAATACTAAAATCACCATAAAGACTGATTTTTTCATTCTCCCTCCTTTTTTATTTGATGGTTTCTCCTTGATGGAGTCTGGATAACAAAATGTGTGACACCATTGCCCCCAATCTTTTGCCTATTAAATATTATATTGTTGATATTATTATAGGAAAGGCTCGGTGTTTGTCAATGGAGGGAGGAATAAAAAAATGAAAAAACCGGTTGGGCGGTTATCTGTCAAGACGCCCAACCGGTTGCCGCAGGTAACGGCCGCTCTACTTCCGGGAACCGAACGCTTTTAATTCCCAAATTTCATATACTTTCATAAAATCATCACTTTTACTGTAACGCTGGGAAATGTCGTTCTCCATCTTCACCATACCGCCCATGGGTACATCCGGACAAAACCATACTTTTGATTTGCATTTGTATTCGGGAGTTATTGATTGCTCATCGAGAGCCAGGTCAATTTGCCTCACTTGCCATTTGCAATTGTATTGTTTTCCGCCAATGGCGAGAGACTCGTTTCCTTCTGTGAGGACCTTTATTTTCACGCCGTCTACATCCTTGAGAGTCGGCTCGAACGGTCTATCGAAACGAAATACATGGGATCCTCCGGGTCGCCGCTGACCCAGGACAAAGGACTCGAATCTCACGATGAGAAAATCCTTCGAAGGATTGTCGGCGGTCCACCAACGACTGAAAGCTTTCGCCGCTTTCGCCGCGGTCTGACTGTCGGCCGACTTGACGCTATATTCCAACCAGGTGCCGTCTTTCGTATTACGCATGGGGTGCTGCGTGTCTCCTGCGCTTACCGGCACAACGAATAAGGTTGCCAAAAAACAAACTGTCAATAGTAATAACATTCCGTATTTTTTAGTGATCATAAACAATCTCCTTTTGTGTTCTTCACTGGATACAATGATACGCCATGCCCCGCAGCAAAAACAAGGCAATTATTGCTGAAT
>JAHELQ010000619.1 GCA_024644125.1 Candidatus Aminicenantota bacterium
GCACGCCATCGCCTCCAACATTGCCATCGATAATCCTTCGCTGGAAGACGGCATAACAAGCGCTTTGGACCGCTGAAAATAGGGGGCGGGATTTTTTATATGACCGGCGAGTTCTACATTGCCCGTCAATCCCATTTCCGCAACTTGCCGCTTTATTTGAGGAAATAGATACCCGCCTCCCAGAAGGGCCGCTTTGACATTGGGGAGAAACGGTTTTAACCGGGAAACGATCTCCAGTACCCGATCCGGTCCTTTCAAGCGACGAAACGTCCCAACGAACAGGATGTCGATATCCCGTACCAGTCCGGGATCCGGTTTGAAAACTTCTGTGTCGATAGACCCTGCCATCTCGAATATTTTCCCGGAGTCTACGCCCTGCTCTGTTAAATATCTGGTGACCTTGGTACCGGTGGTGGTAACGATGGAACAATGCCGCAACATCAACAAATTCCACCACTTCCAGAAAAATCTCAATTTTGAGTACCCGGGAATCTCCACAGGTCCTCCGATGACCGATAGAATGCTTTTACGCCTTAATATTGTCGATACGACAAAACAGTTGATCCCTTTTGGTTTCAAACCGATGCCGTTGATAAAGTCCGGCCGGTGAACCAGGGTGTACCAGAACAATTGCAAAGGCTCAAACAATATGCAGCAAAACTTCCGCAGGGATTTCACCGGGATTTTCCTCAACATGCCCGGGATCTCCACATATTGGGCGCCATCGACTGAAAAACCCTTCTCCTGGCTGAAAATCATCATCTTACGTATCTTCCCTGTGGCGAGAAGCGGCTCCGCCTTTGTCCTGGTCAGGCTATGGGGCAAGCGTCCCACGACAAGAAAAACCGCCAGACCATTGTTTTTATCCACGGGACCTCCAGAGTTTCTTCGCCAAATTGGCCCCAAATTCCTTGCGCGCCGACAGGCTCAATTTATGCCAATTCTTCGCCAGATACCATTTCATCGCCAATCGGTGAAGGAAACGATTCCATTTCCATACGCGCCGGTAATAAGACTCGTATTTTCTGCCGTTCTCATTCTTTAGAGACAGGGATTCGATGAGAGCGATGTTTTTACCCTGCCGCGCCCAGAATGTCTTAAGCAACGGCCCTTCCAGCCGTACCGGCATAAAATCGTCGCCCAGATAAACCGGCACCAACTCATAACCGGCGACGCCATCAGGCGTTACCTCGACGTTAGCTAAAACGCCTGTTCTTACACTGCGGGTCCATAGAATATCAAAAATAAAATTCCCCAGGCTATAAAAAATCAAACCGTGCCTATATCGTTCCACCGGTTGCACAACATGGGGATGATGCCCCACAATTACATCGGCTCCGGCATCGATGAGTTTGTGGGCAAACCTTATTTGAGCGCCGGAAGGAATCGTCACAAATTCATTTCCCCAATGGAGGCTGATCACCTTGATATCGGTTCCGGAGATTTTCATTTTCCTGATGCAATCCAGCACATCATTCTCCTGTAGATCCGCCACCAACCCGGGATTGAAGATATCGTGGATCGCGTTGAAAGCGGCAAAGCCGATACGTATCCCTTTACATTGAAAAAATTTTATATTCGACATTCCGCCAACTTGCGTCCCAACCCAACAAACCCAGGCGTCCTCCAGGAATTGAAGGGTATGATGAAATCCCTCCTCCTCCTGCTCAAGGATATGGTTATTGGCAACCGAGACAATATTGATGCCTATATTGGCCAGAAACCGGGCGAATTCCCGGCAACCGGCGAAAGTGTGAGCGACCGCGTACTCGCTGTCCTCCACCAGCGGCGCCTCGAGATTGGCAAAGGCGATATCTGCATCCTCAAAAAAAGGCGCGAGTTTTTTCTCCCAGAATGTGCCCCTATGTGGGAAAAAACGGGCTGCCACCCCCAACCCCTCATTATATTTCGCATTTCCGGGGAAAATATCCCCAACCATAACCAGATTGGCTGTCATCTCATTTCCTATCAATGGTATTCCGCTTCACCCGGAACCATGAACCAATTCGATACATCATACACATCGAGAGGCAACTCTTTCCCCGGCGCCTCACGCACATAAAACTGAGACGTTTTTACGCCGGTCATCACCTTGCCGACATGGCGGGCCGTCGGAGCCCAACAATCCACCGCTACCTGGCACCGCATTTGTTTCAAATAATCGAAAAACGCTGCCAATACCTCGATATTTGAGAAATCGCTCTGATTGAACAAATCCAAAACCATCAGCACCTCGATCTCCCATTTCGTTTTCCCCTGTATACACACAAGAAGAGCCAGATCATCGCCATCGCGGTGGAGGGAAAAATACCGGTAAACCTTATCGGGATTTTGCTCATAACGCCAGAGCATATATTCCCTGTCTTTGTTCACCCTGATGGGAAATTCCGACCTGACCCGCCCATTGAATTCAAAATCGAATAGATGAATTTCCCGTACAACCGCGGGGGCTTTTCTGCTCATTCTGAGCAGACGGGAATAGATACTCGCCAGATATAACGGTGAAAACGCAGGAGGACTTATGCAATAGGCCATCCGTTTGAAATCCAGTTGTTTCCAACCATGGTACAAAAATACCGGAGCCGAATATCTATTGGAAAATGTAAAATAGACATCAATATCGGAAAACTCTTGAAGGGAACGTTCGATCAGCGCCGAGAATAATCCTTTTCCCCGGTACTCTGGAGCCAGAGTCGAATCGATATCTCTTCCTCCAATCAGTTGGAGATCTCCAATTGTGATCCTCTTTTTGATAACAGCCCGGAATCCCACTACATTCCCATTATCCAGGGCAATCAGAATATCGGACGGAGCCAGAGGATTCTTGTAATGGAGCCATTCAAAGCGCTCTTTGGAAAAGTTGGGATCCAGCCACTGTTTCAATAGTGTGAGCACACCGTTTTCATAGCGGCGGTCAAAGCGGATAATCTTCATCTCACCCTCTTTCTAATGATGTATTTTAACAAATGCCAGACTCCGCTGCATTTCACAAATAAAAAATGAATTCCAGCCCAATCAGGCACACTGATCCGTCGCAAATGAAACAGATCTGCGGAAGAGCCGTTGAATCCAGGCTCCAATGTCAGGGCATAACTATAACCGGCCTCTTTGACAAATTCGATTTCCCTGTCTGTATATAATCCGTCGGGGAACGAAAATCCATTCA
>JAHELQ010000620.1 GCA_024644125.1 Candidatus Aminicenantota bacterium
AATGAGTATGGAATTTGGGGTCGCTAACGCCTTCGAGGCAGTTTTTCGCATATTCTAAAAGATTTTCCTTTGTTTCTTTTTTGTTTTCACCTGTCCCTTTTCCACCTCGTCCGATCCCTAGCCCCTTTCCGTCTGGGGTTTCCCCGTCCATGTTTTTACTCTTTGCATGAAATTTTGACATCTCGATAGAGACTACAGCCAGGTTGCCGAGCGTTTCATCTGCGTTTTGCTTTTTGTTTTTTAAAATTTCCCTGGCTTTTTTATAATAATATGAAGATATCTTTAGTTTAGAATGAATTCTTTTTTGAAACCAATCATCTTTTTTTGAGGGGTTTTCTTTTTTCACTTTTTCCTTTTCCTCTTTGTACCATTCCCAATACATCAGGCCCATCGAGTGTAGTAAAAAGGCCTGGCCGTCGGAATCGGAGTTGAACAATCCTTTGTTGAGGATCGATTTGTAGATTGTCGCCGCTTGCTTGAATTGTCTCTCCCGGTCTCCATTTTTGTCTTCCAGCAATTGTTTGACATAGACCATCTTGATCCAGCAATCGTCGTGCGCCTCTTGAAGAACATTCTCTTTGATGTCCTTCACTTTTTGTTCCTCCTCCGGGGATAGACTGAGAGATAGTTTCGACAAAATCTTCTTTTCGTTATCCTGGTCGAATTTTTTCTGCGCCCACTCGGCCAACTCTTTTTTCTCCCGGATGAAATCGACTTTTGATTCGAATTCATTAAATTTTGCCAGCTTTTCATCCAACTCTTTGATTCTCCTCCACCCTGCCAAACCGATAAGCGCCGCGATGACCGCGATAGCGGTGAATAGAGTTCCATACAACCCTGTCAACCGGTCGATGGTTTCATCATAGTACACACGCAGGGTTTCATATGGTTCGGAGTCGGAACTCGGGGGGGCTATGCTTACGTTTGAAGACTTATTCTCAGGTGTGGGTAGGATAGAGTGCTTCTGGCCGAATATGCCGAAATAGGCGACTAAAAAAATGGGAACGATTGCCAGGAATATATATTGCACAATCGCATCCGTTTTTAAAAAATTCCAGGCTTTCTTGAACCATGGAAAATAGCACCAACCAAGAAATCCACAAAATGCAAAGAAAAGCAAATATCTTGAGATATTATTCGGGTCTAAGAGAGATTGATTATCAAATAAACTGAGGTAGAGGTAATAAAAAATAGAAGAGAAAGAAAGAATGATAATTAAGCCTATGAATCTAAGGGAATTACTATATAGCTGGCAAAAAGTCAGCAATTTCTTGAACCATGGGAGATAAAGAACGGCGATAATGATCACAAGAATAAACATAGGAAGGCACATAATAAAACTCATTCGTGATCCAGTGTTAAAAAAACCTGTAAAGTTGATTGACTTGCAAAATACAATGAAAGAGGGAATAAAAATAATCAGAGCTAATAGTGCAGCTCCAATGGTGTTTAATCGAGACTCATTTTTCTTAATTTTTTCATTAATTTTGGTTTCAATGTTTTTAAAAAATTCCAAAGACTTCACCATCCTGATTTTTTGTACAATTGACTATCGACCGGTTTTAGCGATTGAACCGGCTGTTTGGGGCCGACAGGTTATTATTTGATTGGGTTAGTTACAATTGCAATTTGTGCAACCGAAACACCATTTGTTGCCGTTGAATTCTTTCCATACATCTCTGGCAAAAGTCATTCCGGTTTCTTCGTCGAAGACCGGTGATTCGTACCTGCGTTTCGGCTCGTCGTTGTTTGGCTTAAACTTTTTGTTCATGTCCGTCCTCCAGTATTAATACGCATTTAGCCTTCCATGTTTCAATCAGAGGATTAAAATCTTCCTCCAAACTGGATCTGCTTACATTATACAAACTCTCCATTTCATTGTAAATAGTACGAACATTTTTTTTTCCATCGAATAAAGAAAGCATGTCAAACGAAACCTGATTCAAGTGAAAGATTGTTCCGCTCTGGATGTTGAACAAAAAATATTTCGGCTCCGCTAAATCCGCCTTGTAAAGGGAGAAATCGCTTCCCAAACGATATGCGTCATTGTCCATGTACATTACCTCCGTTCCCCTTGTTCGTGGTTAAGCTTCCAGCATTGGGGATCGTCCGCCATATAATCTCCGGTAATCTTGTAAGCCACCGCGCGACACCCGCCGCAATTGCCCAACAAATCGCAACTGCCGCAACCATCGGCCAACAGGGATTTGTTCCGCAACCGCCACAACACCTCCGACGTGTACCAGATCTTGAACAACCCGTCGTCCCGGATGTTGCCGATGGGAACTTCCAACCGGCGACAGGGCAATACCGTACCGTCGTGAAGGATCGATAGACTGCTATATCCGGCGGGACAAAAACCACCGGCCGCGGCATCCACCAATCCCCAAAGGGGCCTCGACACCCGAATCTTCAATTGCGAAACCGCTTCGACCTCTCGCTTTTTCTCATAAAGCCCTTTATAGATCCCGCGCAACTCCTGGGGCCGGATAAAAACAGAATCCATATCTCCGACATCATTGGGCACCACCCGCTCGACCGTCAAAAAATCCACATCCAGGGAGCGAGCCAAATCAATCACATCGAGAGCTTCGTTCATGTTTCCCTTACTAATGGTAAACATCATACTGACAGTGAAGCCCATTCGTTTCAACAGCTCGATAGCCTGCACGCTTTTGGCGAATTGCCCGGAACCGCGGATCGCGTCATGGGTTTCAGCGCAGGCTCCGTCGATCGAGACCTGAATCTCCCGAAGTTTGGCAAATTCCTTGAGCTTTGAAGCGATGGATCGGTCGATCATTGTTCCGTTGGTCAAAATGCCGGTCCACGCGAAGTTGTCCGAATTCTCAAAAAAAGACAACAATGATATCAATAGGTTGGGCCGCAAGAAAGGCTCGCCTCCGGTCAGCGAAACCCGCCCGTTCTTTTTCCACTTATCGAGAGTCGAGTCCATTGTTCCCGCGATTTGCAAGAGCTCATCCTCAGTCATTTCTGGAGCGCTGTATTCCGCCTGGTAACAATGGGTGCATCTCAGATTGCACCGCTCGATAAAATGCCATTGAAAATAAAACGGATCGTTCAATTCCACTTGTTCAGTCACTGGCGCCGCTTCCTCCTCCTCTCTCAGGCGTTATCGCCCGAAAGAATTGTGAATTGACTCAG
>JAHELQ010000120.1 GCA_024644125.1 Candidatus Aminicenantota bacterium
TTGTTGAATTTCTTTTTGCAACGCAATAGTGGCGAATCCACCTTCGGAATAGCCCAGCAAGAAGTAACGCTGATTTAATTGAACCCCTAACTCGGTGCATAATTCCGACACGGCCTTCAGTAAATCTACGCATGCAGTGGCAGTGGCCCCGGCATGATGATAGGGGTGGAACAAATCATCGCTAGCCCCAAAACCCAGGTAATCAGGAACCGCGCATACATAACCGCATGAAGCCAGCACAAGATTGAGGCCAACCTCAACCCCGGCTCCGGCGATTCCCTTGAATTTAGAGGGGGCGTCGCCTTTGCGAAAAATCGTTCCATGCTGATAGCTGAGCACCGGCATCGGTTCATCCGTTTCCGGCAACACAACCATGCCCGACGCTTCGACTTCGTTACCTTTATATACAGTCTTATAGGTTACACGGTAAACCTTCACCGGTAAATGGGTCAGGTTTTGCAACACCTGGTCGCTAAAATCGTAACCGGAGATAGAATCGAGGAATTGATCGAGGACATCCGCAGCGAGTACAGTCGGAAACGCCAGTTCATAACTGAGCAGAACGTTTAGATTGTTATTCTGATCGCCCGGGTCTTGCTCGTCGTTGTTCAGCTTGCAACCGGAAAACAATATGGATATCGTCAATATTAATATCAATATATTTTTCATGGGATCATGTTAAGATAAAAAGTAGTGAAAGTAAAGCCGGGAATCAATTTCCCCCTGCTTCCATAAATTATAGAGAATCTATCGATGAGTCACCCCTCAGCCTTCCATAAACCGTGGAGATTGCAATATTCACGGGCTATAACTCCTTCTGCCGTGATTTCGAAAAAAGCCTCCGGCGCCTGCCCGGGGTTCATGAATTGACGATATACGATTCCATCCGCAATCAACTCTATCCATTCGATATAATGTTTTTCGATCATAGGATGGGCGATGTCGCCTACTTTGACCAGATATCCATCGTCCTTCCTTTCAATAACCGGCACGTGCTTTTCGGTAGCCGCGTCGGTGATGTTTTCTTCGAGACGCACCATATTTTCCCCGCAACAAACGAGCGAGCCCGCGCCCCCATGCAACACTTCGACAATATTACCGCAGATTTCACATTTGTAGACTTCCTTCCTGTTTACCATACCTGTTACTCCTCCTCAATTTTTTGTTAAAAAAATATCAGTTTGGCGCAAAAAAGTCAACTACGAATTCCCTATTGCTAAAAAAAATTTCCCCCAGCATGCTCTTATTGACAGACATTATCAACTTTGATATAAGATAATCTTAAGATTCTCGGAGGGAATATGGATTTTAATGCTATTATTAAAAGAGTCATTGCCATCGTCACAAAACCAAACGACGAATGGCAGGTCATCAAAAACGAGAAGATGACCGTGGTCGATATGTATACAAAATACGCGATTATTCTGGCGGCGATCCCCGCCATCGCGGGCCTCATCGGCAACATGCTGGTGGGTAGATCATTTATGGGTATAACTATCCGGGTCCCATTCGCCAACTCATTTATGTGGGCCATCTTCACCTATCTTCTGTCTTTGGGTGGAGTGTTCCTGATGGGATTGATCATTGACTTTTTGGCGCCGAACTTCGGAGCTGAAAAAGACATGGAATCATCTCTGAAAGTCGCGTTATTTTCCTACACCGCGGCCTGGGTTGCAGGCGTGTTCTACATCATCCCATCATTGAGCGTGCTGGCTATGATCGGCGGCTTCTACTCATTATACCTTCTTTTCACCGGTATCAAAATAGTCAAGGCTCCTCCGGCGGAAAAGGCGGTGGGTTATTTCATAACGATTATCATCGTTCAAATCGTTGTTTATTTTCTGATCGGATTTTTGGTGGCAAAAATCTCTTTCGGCGGCGCCACCGCGTTTATGTAAAAATTTTACTGAACCAATCGAAAGGGGTTGCCTAACGGCAACCCCTTTTTTTAGAAAAACGTTCAACCGACATTATATACCATAATTCTCGCACTGGAATTTTTTTCTGAAACACAGTTCTTGTTTTGTGTTGAAAATGTAACGAATTTGCAGTAAACTAAAAACAATGAAGAAATTGATCCTGGTTACTTTTTTGGTTATGGCTTTTGTTTACCCGGCCATGCCGAAGGGCGACGTTAAATTAAAAAACATCCGCTATTACCCTTATTCCGATTATACCCGGGTTGTGCTGGACTTAACCGGCGAAATAAAAATCAACGAAAAAATACTCCCGGGCCAGAGCGTTTCACGAATGTACTTCGATCTGATTCGCTGCGAACTGGATAGATCGTTCCCACCGGAAAAGAAGGAAGGGATAGAGATCGATGCCGGTAATCTGAAGCGAATCCGGCTCGGGCGAAGAAAAACCTCGACATACAGAATCGTTTTTGATTTCGATCACATTGGAAACTATCACATGTTTTATCTCACCTCTCCCTTTCGTATCGTCTTCGACATTTTCCAGGAGCGCGACAACGGCCAAACACCAGAAACCATAATCGCTACGCCGTCTACACCTCCGCAGAGTATCGACGGCAATTACTCCATCGCCAGGCAGTTAGGCCTCGGCGTACACAAAATA
Source organism: Candidatus Aminicenantota bacterium (assembly GCA_024644125.1). GTDB lineage: Bacteria > Acidobacteriota > Aminicenantia > UBA2199 > UBA2199 > JAHELQ01. Next base: position 2,581 of record JAHELQ010000120.1, read on the forward strand.
ATCATTGACCCTGGGCATGGCGGCAAGGATCCCGGCACAAGCAACAAGTCATTGCAAGTGCATGAAAAGGATCTGGTCCTCGATATTTGTAAGCAGTTGAAGAAGATGCTCGAGGAGCATAACAATAAATACGAGGTGTTGCTGACCCGCGACTCGGACGTCTATCTATCGCTGGAGGAGCGAACCGCCATCGCCAACTCTCAAAAAGGAGATCTGCTGGTTTCGGTGCATCTCAATTCAGCGCCCAGGAAAAAGGCCAGGGGAATAGAGACTTACTTTCTTAGCATCACAACCGACCCATGGGCAATTCAGGTCGCGGCTCAGGAAAACGCGGTGAGCACAAAATCTATCGGCGAGATGAAATCGATCATAGAACAGATTCTGAAAAACGCCAAAATTAGCGAATCAAAAGTACTTTCTTCCATGATCCAGGAGCACCTTGTAAAGAACTTAAAAATGAAATATAATGAAATCTGCGACCTGGGAGTAAAAAAAGCCCCATTTTACGTTCTTGTGGGTGCTCAAATGCCGTCGGTGTTGGCCGAAGTTTCGTTCTTGAGTAATAGCGACGAGGGGAAAAGGCTCAAAACGCCACCGTACAGGCAAGCGATCGCTCTCGGCTTGTTTGAGGGGATTATGGCTTATATAAAAAGTCTGGGGAAAGGATAAAAGAATGAAACCGTTTGAAATAAATCTTCGTCTTAAAAGCTTTGAGCCTGGAAGCGAAAATCAAATATCCCCAGGAGCAGACAAAATTAAGTAACGGAGGTAACGAATGAAAAAAATTGGGTTGATTGCAGGAGCGAGCTTTTTAGCTGGTACGCTTTTTTTTGCTCTAACATTTGGCTATTTTCATAAAACCATTGAGAATAAAACAGTTCTCAGTCCAGCCATTGTCAAAGCCGAGACCAAAAGCGGTCCGGGATTCGATTTTGTTTCGCTCGTAAAAAAAGTGAAACCCGCCGTAGTTAAAGTGATTTCCGAATCCATAGTCGAGCGGGGCGGCTCGATGTTCGGCGGTGATGGCTTTCTTGAAAGATTTTTCAATATGCCCCAGGAACGGAGACAGCAAAGAGTTGCCGGAGTAGGCTCCGGTTTTTTCATATCAGAGGACGGCTACCTTTTGACCAATTATCACGTTGTCAAAGACGCTGTAAAAATTAAAATAGTGACAGATGAAGGAAAGGAATTCACCGCGAGAAAAATCGGTACAGACCCCAAAACGGACCTGGCCTTACTAAAAATAAAGGAGAAAGGTCTTCCATTCATCGAACTGGGCGACTCCAGTAAAGTTGAAGTGGGAGAATGGGTTCTCGCCATCGGTAATCCCTTGAATCAGGATTTGACAGTGACATCCGGTATCATTTCGGCCAAAGGCCGTCAATTGGGAATCGCGGAGTACGAAGATTTTCTGCAAACCGACGCCGCGATTAACAGAGGCAACTCCGGCGGTCCATTGATCAATCTTCTTGGAAAAGTGATCGGCATCAATTCAGCCATTCTCGCTCCGTCCGGCGGCAATGTCGGCATCGGCTTCGCCATTCCGTCCGACATGGCCAAACGGGTTGTACAGGATTTGAAATCAAAGGGAAGAGTAGTTCGTGGTTGGCTTGGCGTATACATTCAAGAAATGTCAAAACAGGAAGCAAAGGAATTCGATCTGCCGGTAGCCGGAGTGATGGTCGCAAAAATCGAAGATAACTCTCCGGCGGGAAAAGCCGGACTCAAACGTTACGACTTGATCACAGAGGTGAATGGGGAAATAGTAAAAACCGCTGCCGACCTGCGCACCAAGATCGCGAACTTAAACCCCGGAGACACCATTGAATTGACTATCTTCAGGGAAGATTCCAAAAAGAAAATCGTTGTAACCGTTGGTGAAGCGCCGGATACAGAACGCTTTGTAGCAGAAGGCGACGATGCCAGGGCCCTTGATCTCGGAATGGTATTGACGAAGAACAATCCGTCTCTGGCCCGGCAATATGAGCTGAAAACATCCGAAGGATTGATCGTGCGGCAAGTGGAAAGAGGTGGAATAGCTGACCGGAATGGAATTCAAGAAGGTGATGTGATACTCGCCATAAACCGCGCCGCGATAGACTCGCTCGAGAAATTTAGAGATCTTATCGCCAAAAAGGAGCCCGGAACCACTGTATTCCTATTCATCAACCGCTTTGGCTACGAATCGCTCATAAGATTTACATTACCAGAATGATTTTTTATAAAACAGTTTCCGCGGGAAACGATTTTATTCAGGTGGACCTTGGGGACGAAGCTCTCCGGGGTCTCCCGGATAAGGAAAAACTGACGATTGATCTTTGCCATCCCAAAAACGGGCCCGGCGCCGACGGTGTTATTTTCCGTCGCGTATCGAAGGAAACAGTCCAATTCTCAATTTACAATAGAGACGGCACCGAGGCGGAACTCTCGGGTAACGGGATGGCGGGTTGCGCCGCCGTCTTATTCTATAATCAAGAGAGACATGGATCCGCGACACTCGATACAAAAGTCGGAAAACGGACTATTTCCCTCAACGAACAGAACGGCAACCATTTTCGACTGAATGTCGAAATTGGAATACCGGACTTTCAAAACCGCGACCTCTTTCCCTTTCTGGAAAACAATAGATTGGATTACCTATTGGACGGGATATCGTTTTATCCTGTGTCGGTAGGAAATCCCCATTCAGTTGTGTTACTCGAAAAAGAGTTCCCGGAAGAGGAACTTATCCGAATCGGCGCAATGATGGAACGTTCGCCAATTTTTCCCAAACGCGTAAACGTCGAATTCGTAACCCAAATAAGAGATGGAAAATGCAAAGCTTTCTTCTTTGAAAGGGGCGTGGGGCCAACGGGGTCTTCGTCTACAGGAAGCTCTGCTGTATTCGCGGTTTTACAAAAAAAAGGCTTGATCACCGATCGATTGTCGATCGACACCCCGATGGGAATTGTAAAAATTTCCGGAACAGATGTAATTTATGTTGAAAATTACACAGAAATAGTTTATAAAGGTATCTATTTGAGCTTATGATCATGAAGAAAACACTAACCATATTTTTAGTTACGCTGCTGATGACACTAGCCTTTCAGTTGAAAAGCGAGGTCTTGTACACTGTTGACGGGGAAGCATATGAAGGCAAACTTGTCGGATTTAAATACGGAAACATAATTTTCAATATATATAAATTCGGAAAATTTCATGCTAGTAAACGTTTCCCTATGAACACCGTCTGGAAAATCATTATAAACGAACCCAGGAAAGACAACCTTCAATCCTCTTTCGAGATGGAAGACAAATACAAAGAGCTGCGGAAAGGGAAAAGATCCAAACGGGTCAAACTTTCCGGCAACCAAAAATGGATCGATACAGGCGTTGTTGTCAAAATTGGACAGGATATCTTATTTTCCGTATCCGGGGCGATTTTTATCAACAAGGATACAAAGGTTTTCCAGGTTGGAGAAATGGAGCTCAACTGGGACAAAAGAAAACCAATGCCGAACCAACCGCTCGGCGCTCTGATTGCGAAAGTCGGAAACCGTGGCATACCATTTTATGTCGGAGATGACAAAGCCCCATTTCATATGAGCAATGAGGGAACCCTTTTCATCGGCATCAATGATTTTAACCTTGAAGATAATGACGGCGAGTTTATAATCAGCGTTTATTTTTGAATGTTTTTTAAAAGGTCCTTTCAGATTGAAAGAACCAGAAACGGTTGAAATTGCTTTTTTACCCCATCTTTAAGGGCAAGCGCCAGCAGTCTGCCTTCTTCGTCGAAAATCCGGTAATGGGTTGTGATTTCTCCTTCAAACAGTTTGACAATATCCTTCACAGCCAGAGGCATGCCGTTCAGAATGCCCCTGCGTCCCCCCTGGTTCACGATAATTTTCGGAAATTCTGGCAATAAAGACTCAATCGGGATAACCATCTTCAACATGCCGTCGGGAGGTAGACCGGGATCGACATCAGCCGGTCTTACAGCCTGATCTATGGTGAAATCCCCCACCCGCACCCGTTGCAGTTCCGCAAGGTAGGCGCCGCATCCGGCTTGAACTCCGATATCATGCGCCAGAGAACGAATATACGTGCCCGACGAAGTCTCAACCGTAAATTTCAGCGTATCAACGCTTTCCACTTCCGTAGTTAACGAGTAGACATGCACTTTTACGGGTTTTATTTCGATATCCTTTTTCTGGCGAGCATATTTATACAAAGGTTTTCCTTTAAATTTTTTTGCGGAAAATATCGGAGGGGCCTGGAGAATTTCCCCGCGAAAAGGTTGAAGCAACGCCTCGAGGTCAATCACACGAAGATCCACCTCTTTTTTTTCCGTTATCGCTTCACCTTCGCTGTCATAAGTGGAGGTTGCGAATCCAAATTTTATTTTACCGGTATATACTTTTTTCTTTTTCATATAGAATTCAGAAAATTTGGTAGCTTTTCCGATTCCTACGAGTAAAACACCTTCCGCGAGAGGATCCAGAGTGCCGAAATGGCCGGCCTTCTCCCCGGGAAACCACTTGCGAACCTGTTCTACGGCGGCATGGGAGCTCACATGCAATGGTTTATTGATAACTATTAATCCGTGGATCATGAGAGTTGGCGATCAATTACCTCGAGTATTTTCTCTTTCGCTTCAGAAAAACTTCCTTTTAAAAAGAAGCCCGCGGCATGATCGTGACCGCCCCCATTAAATTCCTGCGCCACTTTCTGGGAATTGAACGCTCCTTTTGAACGGATACTTACCCGGAAATGATTATCTCCAATCTCCTTGAAAAATAGGGTTACCACAACACCGGTAATCGAACGGGCAATCGAGATAATATCTTCTGTCTCAATATCTTTCAAATCGAGGGTGCTCAGAAAGGACCGTTCAAACCTGATGATACATACCCGGGAATCTAGATGCAATTCGGTGGTGGCGAGAACCTTTTGAATCATCTGCACTTTTTCATAATGATTGGAATTAAACAGAAGATTGCTGACATCACTTGGAGGGAATCCGCCTATTTTAACCAATTCTGCGCATATCCACAAGGATTTATCCGTCGTGTTGGAGTATTTGAACGAGCCTGTGTCGGAGGTAATGGCCGCATATAAATTGAATCCGATATCCCTGGTGAATTCTATTCCCAAACAAATCCCCAACTCGTAAATCAATTCTCCAACCGCAGCCGCATCAGGCACAACCCAATTCAACGAAGCGTCATTCGTGCTGGTGGCATGATGATCAATGTTGATGGTATAATATTTCTCAAGATATTTTTGGCCGGTTCGGATTTCAGTGGCTCCTTCGATCAAAAAATATAGATCGAATTCCTCAGGGAATACCTGCCGAAACTGAATCACATCGTAATGGGGTAATTGAGTGAGGGGATAAGGAGCTGGATCCGTGATACAATAGCAAACCTCTTTGCCCAACTGCTTGAGCATCTGATATAAAGCAAGTCCGCTTCCGATACAATCGGCATCAGGCCTGACATGGGAACTAATCGCAATCTTGCTGGCATGATGTACTAATTCCGCAATTTTTTCTTTCACGTTGTCATAGTTCATTTTTCATCATCTATGGATTCGTTCGTAACTGGATTGTTAAAATCGTATGCAACAAATAGTAGTTCTGGAACATACTTCAATACCATTTTTTTTACCAACCGTTTTTTGATAAAACCTCTGGCTTTATTTAGTTTTTCCGCTGGATCCCCGGCAACCCCAAGGGAATCGGAAACAAAAACATTGGCATTTTTCAAATCAGGGCTTACGTCTACGCGAGTAATCGCCACGAACTTCAGATCAGGATCATCGAGATCACTTCTCACTATTTCCGCAAGGCATTGTTGTAGCGTGCTGGCAAAACGTCCAACCCGGTGAGACATATTAAAAAAATTCCTTATTAACTTCCAGCAACTGGACCGGATAAGAAGAAAAAATGAATTCTTCGATCTCTGCAAAAACGTTATCCACCAATTGCCTTGAATTGGAAGCCATGGCGATCGTCAATTGAATCCTTTGCCAGAGATCCTGATAGTCGCTTTCAATAATTGAGATATTGAATTTTTTCCGCAATTTTTCTTTTATACTTGCGACAATGTGCCGTTTGTCCTTCAGGCTAGTCGAGCTCTCTGCAAATAAGTTCAGCACCATCACGCCGATTATCATTCGAGAATTTTCAACTCGTAGACTTCAAGGAAATCACCGACCTCTATAGCATTAAAATTCTTCACCTTAATACCACACTCAGTACCGGCTCTTACTTCGGAAACTTCGTCCTTGACCCTCTTCAGGCTTTCCAACTCACCTTCAAACAAGAGATCTTTTCCTCTAAAGACTTTCACCTTGGATTTTTTGGTGACTTTCCCTTCCCGAACAATACAGCCGGCGACCATCCCTACTCTGGAGATTTTAAATTTCTGTAAAATCTCAACTTTCCCAATCTGAGTTTCAATGTATTCCGGTTCGATCTCGCCTGTCAGAGCCTTCTCAATATCTTCCATCAAATGGTAAATGACATTGTAGAGCTTTATCTCAATCCGTTCTTGTTTCGCAATCGCGAGAATCTTCTGGGGAGCCCTGACATTGAAACCGATTATGATGGCATTGGCCGTGGAAGCGAGCATTATGTCGCCCTCGGTGATATTTCCAACACCTTTATGAATTATATTGATCTCCAATTTATCTTTGGATAATCTAAGTAATACTTTTTCCAGAACTTCACTGGAACCGAAATTGTCCGTTTTCACAATTAACGGGAAGGACTTGATCTGGGTGTGTTCCAACTTCTTGAACAGATTTTGAAGACTCAGTTTTTTCCCGGCCAGAACCTCTTCCTCTTTAGCCTCTTTACCGCGAATCTTCCTGATATCGATTACCCGTTTCGCCTTTTCTATATCTTCAACCACCTGGAACAGATCACCGGATTCAGGCACTTCGTCGAATCCCATAACCTCAACCGGTATAGGGGCCTGCGCCTCATTGACAGGATCGCCTTTGTCGTCGAAAACCATTTTTATTTTGCCGACGGAATTTCCACATATAAAAAAATCACCTCGCCGCGCCACACCATTCATTATCAGAACAGTGGCAATCGGGCCGAGTTTGGTGTCGAGACGGGATTCAATAATCGTACCCCGGGCCAGGACATTTTTATAGTATTTCAATTCCAGCATTTCCGTCACCAGGATGATCATCTCCAACAATGTGTCCAGATTTTGATTGAGTTTTGCTGAAATTTCGACGCTTACGACATCGCCTCCCCACTCTTCGACTAACACATTGTGCTGGCTCAACGCCTGTTTTACACGGGTTGGGTCGGCTCCTTGCAAATCGATTTTATTGATGGCGACGATTATCGGTACGTTGGCGGCGCGGGCATGATTGATGGCTTCGATGGTTTGCGGTTGCACACTATCATTGGCTGCCACCACGAGAACAACGATATCCGTGACGCGGGCTCCGCGCGCTCTTAAATTGGTAAACGCTTCATGGCCGGGAGTGTCGATAAAAATAATATCGTGCCCTCCGGAACTCAATTTGTAGGCACCTATGGATTGGGTAATACCGCCGGCCTCGCGATCCGCGACGCTCGTTTTCCGCAACGTATCCAGTAGAGTGGTCTTCCCGTGATCGACGTGCCCCATTACCGTCACAACAGGGGCGCGCGATTCCTGAACCGCTTTCTTTCGTTCAATTGAGCTGAAGAATTCTTGATCCTCATAGGGAACCATTTCCATTTCTACGTTCAATTTAGTGCAAATTGCTTTAATATCATTTATTTCCATAATTTGATTGGAGATACAATCCAGGTTCATATCCTCAAGGATATCTCCCAATTGTTTCAGTTTTATATTTAGTTGTTCGCTTAATTCCCGGGGAGTAATGAAATCCGAAACCCGTATGGATTTAGGCAGATCGAGCACAACCACTTTTTTTTGAATAGGCTTTACCGGAGATTTGTGTTTACCGGAATAATGGCTTCCATGGCGAAACCTATCAGAACCGCCGCCCCTCTGAAATTTGCGGGGATCACGATTAAATCCGTCGGAACGTTCCTTGAATTTTTTTTGCCTTTTATCGGCCTCATCGCTTTTGGCGGCAGGCTCGACGACTTTAGGCTTTGGAACCACATGATTCTTTTTAAAATCAGAATGAGGTTTGCGGTTATCCTCCGCTTTTACTGGAGTCGGGGCTACAGGCCTGGAATCCCTGCCTTTTTGAGGTGAAGTTGGGGCTACGGGTCTAGAATCCCTGCCTCTTTGAGGTGAAGTTGGGGCTACGGGTCTAGGATCCCTGCCTCTTTGAGGTGAAGTCGGGGCTACAGGCCTGGAATCCCTGTCTCTTTGAGGTGCCCTGGGCTCTTCTTCATGTTTTGGAGTCTCTTTATGGGGGGGGCGTGTTTCTTGTTCACGCTTAACAAATTCAGATTTGTTAGGCGCCTGAACCGTGGGAACGTTTGGCTTTTCTTCAGGAACTTTCGCTCTAGCGGCTTGTTCTTTTCTCTGTCTCTCTCTCTGTTCGTAAAGTTCTCTTTCCCTCTTTTCCTTTTCCAGCCGCGCTTTTTCTCTTTCTTTACGCTCTTCTTCTAATTCTTTTTCTTTCTTCTCAACTTTCAGTTTCCTGGCTATCTCTTTTTTCGCGTCTTCAATTCCATCGAACTCATCCACTATTTTTTTAAATTTGCCCTGGTTATTCGAAAATTCCCGCAGCAATTCGAGCTGCTCCATAGAAATCACCGATGAATGCGACTTTACAGGCACATTTAGTTTCTCCAGAAAAAACATTGCGAGTTTATTTGAGATTTTAAATTGTTTCGTCGCTTCATGGAGTTTGATACTCTGCATGCACGTCCCTCCCTACAATTTTTTTTGAGTCACATCCGCCCGATTTTCCATCCTATTCGTCAACTGGATATTCCATTTCGTAAGCTTAGACGCCAATTTGATGTTTATACCTTTCCGACCGATGGCGGAGGACAATGACTCGTCAGATACAGTAACTTCAGCCTTATTGTTGTTCCGATCCACAATCTTTACTTTTATAACTTCAGCAGGAGTTAAGGCAGAGGCAATAAATCTTTCTGGGGAGCTACTCCAGGCAATAACGTCAATCCGTTCCCCTCTCAATTCTTTGGTAATCGAAAGGACGCGATTTCCGTTCATTCCTACGATGGCTCCCACCGGATCAACGGTTTTATCTACCGAAAAGACGGCCACTTTAGATTTTATTCCGGGCTCCCTTGAGATA
>JAHELQ010000121.1 GCA_024644125.1 Candidatus Aminicenantota bacterium
CCGGGATTCCCGATTCGATAGCGATCCGGGGCAGGATGTAGAGATTTTTGATCTCGAGGACAGTGTTATTTTGAAGATGAATCAGGATATAGATATTCCCGGTGTTTCCCTGGCAGATGAATTGAGTGGGGATAAAATGCCTCGCACAACCCCTGAGCCTGGGCCTGCTCTCGAACTTCCCGAGACAGAAGATTTTTCTTCAGATGCGGTTGATGCTCCTGTCACGCATGAAATAACTGTTGATCCAACATCGGGAATTGCAAATATTCCAATCAATCTGACGATTCCCCCAGGGAGTGGAGTGGTTCACATCAATTTGAATTTGCGTATAAAAATTAGAAATTACTAAAAAAATTATGAAAACAAAACCGGTAGCTTTTTTTTTTGTACTAATTTGCCTAATTTACCCAGTATTTGGGGAGGGTATTGACCGGTTGGCCGGAACGATTGCGGATGCCGTAGGCGAGAGTCTAAAGGATGCATTTCAAAAAAAAGCGAGTATAATCCGCTTTGAAAATTTTTCCGAGTTAACCGATCAATCGGCTGTCAAGTTTTATCAGATAGTGGTTTCCAGATTGGAGCGGCAAACGGGAGTTCAGTTTATCGATCTCATGATCAATTTCAATAATGGGCAAGGGGAGTTCAACGAGTCCGCTGCTGGAGATATCAGTTACCCAATATATCTCAAACTGATACGTAATATGGATAAAATCGGCGTCGGAGCGGTGGTGTTTTCGCGTATTCAAGATAGAATAATCGCTTTAAAATACACTGAAGAAACGGTTCCCAAAGGGGAGCGTGAAATCCTTGACGTTCAGCAATACGGCTTTATGGAACTTGGTTTTGCAAGGGTAATCGAAATCGATGCGGAACCGCAATTATTGGATTTTCGAACTATCACGGATCTTCAGGGAGAGGAACGTTTTTATTTTCTGTATCCTGATAAAATTGAAGTGTTCGGTATCATCCAGAACAGGTTGACAAAACTGTTATCTGTGGATCTTGATTGGGAACGGCCTTATTATCCGGCCATCAAACCGGAAGGCAAATTGTTTGTCGCGTACCATAACAACGAGGGATATCTGGCAGTGGGGACCAACTTTGCGCCCCTATCAAAGATGTTCCGATTTGAAGAATTGCAATGGCAAGAACTGGATGGTACCGATTTTACGCCTATTCGTCTGGTAGACATCAATCAAGAGACTTATTTTCTTGGGGCCCGTTATGAAATGGGTAAAAATTATTTCCAGGACAAAATTGTATTGGCGCCTTTCGCAGATGGAAAAGTGCAGACACAACGGCAATATGAAAAGCAGATTTCGTTTCATTACTCAATAGATTTCTCGACACGTGACAATCAATTGAATTCCGTTCATTTGGTGGATCTTGACTACAATTACCGGTTCCTGGGCGCCGATTTTGAAATCGCCACCACAGACGTAGCTCGCAGGGGCTCCTCGTTAGCCGCCCTGGATGGCCAATGGATTGCGGTGAGCGCCTATACCGAAGCTCCCGGTAGCGATAAGTTGTTCTTCTACAAGATAGACAATTCAGCGCGGCAATTGGTCTACGAAAAGAGTGTTGATGGATCTGCCCGGTTTCTTACCAATGGTACCTGGAAATCAATGGAGGGTTTTTGGGTTTACCTTGAAAAGCCCATGCCCTATAGGTCTGAGTACAAGCTGCAATTCTGGCAAAAAAATGAACCGGCCCAACCTCAATCACCTGCCTCCGGGAAGGAGGGCGGCGAATGATGAAACATATAGAGAAGATTGCAATCATAATCATCGCGTTAAATCTTGTGTTCGCCATCAAGGTGAACTATGGCGGGCAGGTTTCTATCCGATTGAACGAACCTGTGTCGTTTTCTAACAACCCTTCAAATTATTCGAATTTGATTTTTTATTCATTGTTGTACGAGAATTTATTTTATATGAATCCTAATGGTGATGTCTGGACGAACCTTTTTAAAAAATTTGGCTATGACAGCGATTCAAGGATTCTCACTCTGGAATTGAAGGACAATCTCAGCTACTCCAATGGGAAACCTGTGAAAATCGAGTTCATCAAAAATTCGATTCAGGAGTATTTGAGTCAAACCTATTATTCCGCCAAAGAACTGGCAAAAATTGTAAAAAAACTCGATATATCCAATAATTCATTGAATGTAGAATTAATGTATGACCTTCCCACTATTACTTCCCATTTAGCGGCCCCAGAATTGGTGTTGATAGGGGAGGACGCTGCATTTAGCGGTTTGTTTTTCCCTGTGGAATGGGTAAAAGGCGAATACATTATGCTCGCTCCAAATCCGTACTACGCAGGCGGACGAACATATCTCGATTATATGAAGGTCGTATTTTTCAGCCAACCGTATCCGGATATCTTTTTAAGCAATCCTGGTGGATTTAGTGGTGAACAATTTCTCGAAATGAACGCCGGTATCTATCAAAACATCTATCTCAATTTTCCCGGAGAACAGGTGGGGCAAAATACACGGATGGCGTTGTTCTCACTTTTGAAGCAATTCTTTTCCGGGGACGGGTATGAATCTCTGAATTCCCTGACTTCCGATGAGGAATCTCCCGTCTCTATCGACATCAAATCGATTCCATACCGCAGAATGCGTTCGATTTTGAAATTCTCTAAAATCAATCTATACATCCTTTCCTCGTTAAAAGACATTGAAGTGAGTTTCGGCGCATACTTGCAAAAAAAAGATGTCCCTATCGAGACCGTATATGTTGGAAGCAACCAGCTATCGAGCTTTATCGAAACGGATTCAGCCAAATATTTATTGCTGGAAAAAATGTTTACCCGCCGGACTCCTATTGAGGAAAAGATAGGAAAGGTGATCCGGGAAATGACCTTTTCCCGATTCAATGAAAAATATCTAAAGTTAATGGAAGAGTTAAATGAAATAAAAAATCTGAACAATGAAGAACTTCTGATGGACCAGATCGCAAAAATAATCGACAAAATAATTAACGATGGTTTTTTGCTGCCGATTGCCCAGAAGAAAATATCGTTGTTCATAAACAAACGGGTGCACGGGGTGACGCTGGATTATTATGGACGCCCATTGTTCCCGGTTGTACGGGTGGAGAAATGAATTCTAATACATGGAAAACAGTGCTATGTTTCGTGTGCATAAGCGTATGTTCACTATCATTGCATTCGTTTGAGTTGGGATTGATCGCTGGTTCCGAGAGTAACCCCTCAGAGACTGTATATGGTTTCTCGATGGGAAGCGGGTTTTTGGTCCCCCTGGTAAAGCTGGAAATCGAGGGGGTCAAACTTGGAGATTCCGGTTACAAAATGCTTTCCGGTGGCATTAAATTTCGTCCCCGGTTAGGGATTTTTTCGCCTTATGCCATTGTCGGAGCGGGTTCGGAATTTGAATCTTTCTCGTTCAAATTTAGCCAATATAATAACTTCACTTTTTTTGGAATTGGTACTCATGTTCATTTGATGTATTTGATATCCCTTAGAGGCGATATACGCTTCTATAATTACCCCGATTACAACCGTACCCGTTTTAGCGCCGGAATCTTTATCCATCTATAAAAAAATATTTTGTGTTCCAATTTAGTTTTTTGTAAGCAAGCCCTGACGTTTATTTCATCAAACCATCAGGGCCTTCAGGATGTATTCTAAAAAAGATCTTCTCTGTAAATCTTAATGAAACTATCTTTTTTGAGTCGTTCGACCAATGATTTGAATTCCACCTGGTATTTTTCGTTCTGGATTACGGTACTGATTTTTTCGCTGACATCTTTGTATTCAACTAGAGTGGCGTCGCTTTTTTCAATCAACTGCAAGATATACCAACCGTTATCCGTTTCGATCCAGTCGGAATATTTGCCTTTTTCCAGTTTAAAACCGGCATCTTCTATTTTAGGATCCAGTTCCCCTTTTTTGTAATGGCCAAGGAATGCTTTATTTTCTTCGCTGCCAATTTCAGAGTATTTATTGGCGATTTCAACGAAATTATCAGCGGATAATTCCGCGGAGATTGTTTTAGCCTTCTGTTCCAGTTCAGCCGGGTCATTGTAGTTGCTTTTAGAGAGAAATATACAATTCAGGGAGAGTTCCGGCAACTTTGTGAATTCTTCGATGTGCTGCTTATAGTATTCCATGATCTCGGAATTGTCCACCGAGATTTTGCTTCCGATTTCCTCGCCGACGAAGCGTTGCTGCATCCGGTTGTTTTTGAGTTGTTCCTTGTATTCTTCGAGTGAAATCCCTTCGCTCTGTAATGCGCCGATCAATTCTTCATCGGTATTGATGTTATTCTGCTTTTTGATGTCTCGTAGCATGACCTCCACATCATTGGCCAGGTCATAGTTTTTTTGTTTCGCTTTAGAGATGACGACTTTTCTATCTATCATACCTTTCAGGAGGTTCTTTTTCATATCTTTGATTGCGGATTCCAATTCCTCTCCGCTCATTTTCGCCTTCAATTCTTGCATCCACTGGGCCTGAGCGTTCATTATCTCCGAATAGGTGATAATTTCATCGTTAACAACCGCAACAATTTCCTCGACGATTTCCGCGGGACTAATGCTGGAAAACAGCGTTATTAAAATAATTAGAACTGATATTCTGGTTAATGTCTGTTTCATTGTAAATGTCTCCTTTCTCACCGCTGTATTTAAAGCCTAAATTCTGGTTGAGAATGTTGATTTGTACCTCTTTTTTAATAGAGTCGAGAAGATCCCGGTAGGCAAGTCTGAGTTTACCCGATAAAAGCTTCTCTTTAATTTCTTCTTTTGATGCATCAAAATAGATTTGGCGCTTTTTCTTTTTTCTCTTCACTTTGAAGATGTGAAATCCATAGGGAGATTCGACGATAGGGCTGATTTCATTCAATTTTAATGAGAAGACAACATCTTCCATCTCGTTTGGAAGGGTCCCTTTCTCAAAGTTTCCCATCAAACCATCGTTTTTCGCTTCCGGTGATACGGATTCCTTACGTGCTATTTCTTCGAATCTCGCGGGAGCATTGATCAATAAACCGCGAATTTCAATCGCTTTCTCCCGATCTTTCACTAAAATTTGATATAACTCCACCTCTTCGCTACGCTGGAATTCTTCCAGGTGAGTGTTGTAATATTGTTCGATTTCACTGTTGGCGACCGATATGTCGTTATAGGCATTGAAATATAAATATTTCTGCGCTTTTATCATATCGTCCAGCAATACTGTATCGACGTTTTCTTTATTGACTTGCATTTTTTGAAGAAATTCATCTCTCTCGTTTTCTTCGATTGTCAGGTTTTCGGCAGTTGCTTTGAAAACGATTAAACGGTGTTCTACAAACAAATCGAAGATTCTGGAAAGAAGGGTTTCGGACGCTGAATCTCGGGATATATCTGGGTAGCGGAATTCAAAAAACTTGCGAAAATCCTCATTGGTGAAGGATTGGTCGTTGATCTGCAAAACAATTTTTTGATTGACCGCCGGCTGGGATGTTGAGATGGCCGCAGTACCGGTAGGCGCTTTTGCTTCGTTCGATTCCCGCGTGCACGCCGCTCCACTAAACACAACCGTGATGATTACTAATATTATTATTCTTTTCATTTTTTTTTGATTATAACCTATTTTACACTTGCGTTCAATATTGTTTCGTTCCCGCCAATTTCGCTTTCATATACTGGCGGAAGACCTCTGGAAAAGGGGAATGGGCAATCAATGTTTGTTGGGTCCAGGGATGTTCAAATTCTATTTTATAGGCATGGAGGGCGAGGCGCCGAAATCCCGAAGCCTTTCCATAGACATGGTCTCCCAGGATCGGATTGCCGAAATGTGCGAGGTGGACACGCAATTGGTGAGTCCTACCGGTGTGCGGATTCAGACGGACAAATGAAAAATCGTCGAACTCCCGGATGAGTGAAAAATCGGTGACCGCTTCCCGTGCGTTTTCGTAATGTGCGTATGTTACCGCCATATACTTTTTACGGTTTTTAGGATTACGGGCGATGGGAACGTCGATAGTACCGTTCATGTATCTCAGTTTTCCTTGAACAAATGCAAGATAGGTTTTATTTACTTCCCGGCGTTTGAATTTTTTTTGCATCCGCTTCATCGTTATTTCGTCTTTCGCCAGGATCAGGACTCCCGAAGTGTCTTTATCCAGCCTGTGTACGATGCCAGGGCGGTCGGTGTCGGGAATAGTGTCAATTTGTGGGTACAGCGATCGAAATATATCCAGGATCGTTACCTGCCGTTCGCCGGCCCCTGGATGCACCGATATCCCATTCGGTTTATCGATGATGAGGATGTACTCATCCTCATAGAGTCTTTGCAGCGTAGGCGGTTCGCTAGAGGGAGGAACCTGGTTTGGCGATGGCTCCTCCAATATTGTGACTGCCACGATGTCGCCTGCGACAATATGTTCGTTTTTCCGTTTTACCACAATACGATTTAGTGCCACCAAACCTGAGAGGATAAGCTTCTCCACTTGCGAACGTGAAAATTGTTCCATATGTTCTGCTAAAAAAAGATCGATTCGTTGGTAGTCTTTTTTAGCCTTTAATTTGATTTCGTGATCTATGTTGTTCACCTTTTTTTTTGAAGATCTTGTACAAAACAATCGAAATGATGACTCCGATTATACTGATCAATTGGGGAGCCGAAAGACTGCTGAAAGGGTGATCTATACCGCCGAAAATATATCCGCGGTCATGGTCTCCCCTGAAAAACTCGACGGCGAAGCGGATAATAGAATAATTGAATACATAAAGTATAAAAATCTGTCCCTCGAAGCGTTTCTTTTTGAATTTATATAGAGTGATCAGGATAATGAAATTCAAGAGGTTCAATATCGCTTCCACCAATTGCGTAGGGTACACGCTGATGTCGAGGGGAACGCCGGTGTGTTGATGGGCGTAGGTGCTGTGGTAGGTCACGCCGAAGAAGGATTCGTGCGCCTCCCTTCCATAACAACAGCCGGCGGAAAAGCAGCCGAGTCTTCCGAAGAAATGGGCCAACGCGATTGCCGGCGCCGCTATATCTCCCAATATCCTGTAATTCAAATTATGTTTGCGGATATACCAGACTGCGAATAATGCTCCAAAAATTAAACCGCCGTAAAAGGTGCCGCCGGATGTCAGCAAATATTTTATTTCCCCCGGATATTTGAGGTAGTGATTGATTTCGGTTACGAACAAAAATATTTTCGCCCCTAACAACCCGATCAGAATGGTGATAAAAACAAAATCTGCAACCACTTTGGTATCCAGACCGCGTTTTTTTGATAGGTGTAGAGTCAGTAGTATCGCCATCAATACCCCGATAGCGAACAGAAATCCGTATGTGTGTATTGTAATGGGTCCTAATTTTACGAGAACCGGTAGCATCTCTTCCTCCTAAAGGCTAGATTGAAGGGCATTTGCCCTTCCATACCGAAATAACCATCAAGAATACGCCGATAGAAATGAAACTATCGGCGATGTTGAATGTGGGCCAGTGGTAGCCAATGATTTGAAAATCAAGAAAATCCACCACAAAACCCTGGAACAAACGGTCAATGATATTTCCCAGCGCTCCGCCGGCGATGAATGACAATGAGAGGAGTTCCAGTTTGCATTCCTGTTGGAGCTTCAGGAAGAAATAAATCACGATCCCCAGCGCGACGAGCGAGAATCCGGTAATGATTTTTTGAACCAGCCAATCTGATTGATTCGAAAAAATTCCCCAGATAGCCCCGCGGTTCTGGACATGAATGATCTGGAAAAAATCTCCAAACACCTGAATGTTTTGATAAAGAGACAGATTCCCTTTTATCCAGAATTTTGCGACCTGGTCCGCCATAATAATAAAAACAGAAATGAAAATGAATGTTTTTTTATTCGTTATCGTCAATGTTCAACTCCATGGCTACGTCGCCGCAACGGGGACAAAGCTCCGGGTGTTTGTTGCTGGATGTATCTTCGGAAAACCAATTCCAACACCTGGGGCATTTATTACCGTTTGTCTTTTCGATTACGATACTTTCTTTGTCGTTTTGAACCACATCGATCGCTGAAACTACCAGGATCTCTTTCAATAGATCGCGGTTATTTTTAATGACCGGATAGACGTCTCCTGAAATCTCCAGTTTCACATGGGCTTCCAATGAGTCCCCGATAAGTTTACTGTTCCGGGCCTCTTCAATTTCTTTCAAGATGGTGTCGCGCAACGCCAGGATTGATTCCCACTGGGATTCGTCGATCGCCGCGATATAACGTTCTTCTACTTTTGGGAAGGTGTGGAGGTGGATGGAATCCAATTTGCCGTTGAAAGCGGGTACATGTTCCCAGGCCTCTTCGGTGGTGAAGGAGAGAATCGGGGCCATCATGAGTAGGGTCTCGGTCAGAATTTTGAATATAGCTGACTGGGAGGCCCGCCGGACCTTTGAATCAGTGCCGCTGCAATAGAGGTTGTCTTTGATGAAGTTGAGGTAGAAGGAGCTCAGGTCATTGATAAAGAAATTGGAGAATGTATGGAATATGATGTGATAATCGTATTCTCTGTATGATTTGAATACTTTCTGCTTCACCCGCTGCAGTTTGTAGAGGATGTAGCGGTCCACTTCCCGCAAATCTTCATCCGCGACAATGTGTTTATTGGGTTCGAAATCGTCCAGTACTCCCAACATGAACCGCCAGGTGTTCCTCAGTTTGCGGTAGGATTCGGTCACCCGCGACAGGATTTCGTCTCCCAGGCGAATATCTTCCCGGTAGTTCACCATAGCGATCCAGAGGCGCAACACTTCCGCGCCTTTTTGTTCGATGATGGTCTGCGGTTTGATGACGTTGCCCATTGATTTCGACATGGCGCGTCCTTCATGATCCAATGCCCAGCCGTGGGTGATACAGGTTTTGTACGGAGATGTCTCTCTGGCGCTGATTCCCACCAAAAGGGACGATTGGAACCAGCCGCGGTATTGGTCGCCGCCTTCGATGTACATGTCGGCGGGGAATTGGTGCTGTTCGATTTTTTCCAGGAGCCCGAAAGACGAGCCTGACTCGAACCACACATCGAGAATATCCCTACCTTTGATGAATTTGTCTTTCCCGCAGCTTCCGCATCTGCTGCCGGCGGGAATCAACTCCGCCGTTTCCAATTTGTACCAGGAATCGGAACCATGGTTCTTGAATACGTCCTGTACTTTATCGACTGCTTCTTCGTTCAGTAGGGGTTCGCCGCAACTTTCGCAATAGAAGACCGGGATCGGAACGCCCCAATCCCGTTGCCGTGAAATACACCAATCGGGACGGTTCTCGACCATATTGGCGATCCGGTCTTCGCCCCAGGGGGGAAGCCAGTTGACCTCTTTGATGGCGGCTCTGGCATTTTCCCTTAACTTACCAGCGTCCATGGAGATGAACCATTGCTCGGTGGCCCGGTAGATGATCGGTTTTTTACAGCGCCAACAATGAGGATACGAGTGGTTGTAAGGTGCTGAATAGAGTAAGCGGTTCAGGTCTTTTAGATCTTCGGTGATCACGGGATTGGCCTTGAAGACATGCTGGCCCGCGTATTTTCCGGCCGTTTCATCGAACACTCCCGCGGGGCCCACCGGCGAATAGATATCCAGATTGTGGGCCAGGCCGGCGACATAATCTTCCTCGCCGTGACCCGGCGCGGTGTGGACGCAGCCGGTACCCTGATCGAGAACCACGTAATCGGTGTTGATGATTAGCGAGTCCCGTCCGTACAGGGGATGGATGGCGTTCAGGCTTTCCAGGTCGGCGCCTTTGAATGCCGTGAGCTTTTTGGGTTCGCCCTTCACCAATTGAGCGATGGCCGGGATCAGTTGGGTGGCGGCGATGTAGAATTCGCCGTTCATTTCGAACAAGGAGTAGTCGAATTCCGCATGCACGGCGATTGCCAGGTTCGCCGGAATGGTCCAGGGGGTGGTGGTCCAGATCAGCACAAAAATGTCTTTGTCTTTATATTCCTTTAGAAATTCCGGTTTATCTTTTAATAAAAACTTTACATAAATCGAGGGCGAGACATGATCGGCGTATTCCACTTCCGCCTCCGCCAACGCGGTCTGGCACGAGGCGCACCAATAGACCGGCCGCTTTTTGCGGTACACGTTGCCGTTTTTGACGAAAGATTTGAAGAATTCGATGATGGATGCCTCGTAGCGGGGATCGATGGTTTTATAGGGATTGTTCCAGTCGCCGAAGACTCCCAGACGTTTAAATTCTTCCCGCTGGATGTCGAGAAATTTCTCCGCGTAATCCCGGCATTTGTAACGAATTTCCAAAACCGGCATATCTTTCTTTTTATCGCCCAATTGTTGGTCCACTTTGTGTTCGATAGGCAAACCGTGGCAGTCCCAACCGGGAACGTACGGAGCCAGGAATCCTTCCATGGACTTGGTTTTGACGATAAAATCCTTCAGTATTTTATTCAACGCGTGCCCCAGGTGAATATTACCGTTGGCATAAGGGGGGCCGTCGTGTAAAATATATTTGGGGGCGTCTTTGCGAATGTCCAGAATTCGTTTGTATATATCGGTCTTTTCCCAATGTTCCATGATTTGAGGCTCTTTTACGTTGAGTTGAGCCTTCATCGGGAATTCAGTTTTTGGTAAGTTCAGAGTGTCTTTCCATTTTGCCTTCAAATTGTCGTTGTTTCCTTTTGCCATTTTTTTGCTCCACTAATTTTTAAACTCTAATTCTGCCCTATTTTTCCAGTTTAGTCAAGTGGAAAACATTGTGGTATTTGGCCCTTGGGGAATATTGTTACAAAATTTATATTTTTTTTTAGATCCTTTTGATTGTTCCGCCCCCGACTTACTGAGTCTGAGGGCGGCGGTTATCGGTTACGATTTTGGGTGTTCTTCGTCGTCCAGTACCGAGAGAACGTCGAGCGCGTGTTTGACTTTTCCGAAGGGAGCCGAGACCTGGATGCCCTGCACATATTGTTTTATCTGAAGGACAGATTCGCGGGCAATCTCGATACCCTCCCGCAAGGCTTCATCCTTGGTTTTGGCGTTGCGCATCCGCTCCATGATGTGGTCGGGAACCGAAGCGCCGGGCACGTCGCTGTTCATAAACTCGGCGTTGCGCAGGCTCACAAGTGGCCAGATGCCTGCGATGATCGGGATTTTCACATGTTGAATTTTGTCCAGGAAATTGAGTAGAATATCTAAGTCGAAGATCGGCTGCGTAATGGCGAATTCCGCTCCCGCTTTGACTTTCCATTCAAAGCGACTGATCTCCCGCTTCAAATCGATCGCTCCGGGATTGGCGCCCACTCCGATGACATATCCGGTTTGGGAGCCGATATAGTTCCCTCCCAAATCCAGTCCGTGGTTCAGGTTGTTCACCATGTTGATGAGCCCGATGGAATCTACATCGAATACAGCGGTTGCATCGGGGTAATCGCCCATTTTTGGGGGATCGCCGGTGATGATCAACAGGTTTTTCAGGCCCAGAGCATCGAGGCCCAGCATGTCGGACATCATGCCCAATAGATTGCGGTCCCGGCAGGTGTAATGGAGAACAGGCTCGATTCCGATCTCGCGCTTGATCAGAAGGCTGAGATGTTGCGCGCCCATGCGACTCATGGCCCGGGGGCCGTCCGGAACGTTGACCATATCGATTTTCGCTTCTTTTAGCAAGCGGATGGAATCCAGAACCTTGCCGGGATCGTTGCCGCGAGGTGGAACGATTTCAACGGAAGTGACGAATCTTCCTTCGGCGATCTTTTTCCCCAAATCCGATTTTTCGGCCATTGGAATGGGTGCGACCTGTCCGGATTGCAGGTCCGGTTCCTGGGCGATGATTGTATGCTGGCGGGGAATGATGGAGCG
>JAHELQ010000621.1 GCA_024644125.1 Candidatus Aminicenantota bacterium
GCTTTTTAGAAACAAAGTTCATCAATAAATAAATACCAGAACAATGAAGAAAGCTCAACTCCCCTAAATATGACTTACAGAATAAACCAGATGCACTAATGCTATAAAAATGGAAAATTCTTTTCGACAAACAAAAATATCCTGGAAACCCATATCTAATAGCTATTTTCGATCTCGCCATCAAGTCACAAATTTTGTGGGTGACTGGAGAATCTGGGGATAGGCAGATTTTCCCCAGGATACCTTCCCAATTGCGCACAAGCAGAATTTATCGTCGCCTTGCAATTGGAGGAAGAGAGTCTGCTTTTGGGTGAGGCAGACCTCCATCGCCGAAGAATTTTCGCTGCTTCCTCTTGAGGATGAGATTCTTGTCTGGGTTTAGATTGGGGGCTCGATAGCGAATCGCTGGGGATGAGGGGATGATTCTATTGTTTTTTTGTTTTTAAGAGACGACGCTCATTCGATGATGAATTCGGCGAGCCGGGCTTCTGCTTGTTGTTGGGTGTAGGTGTTGCCGTCTTTTATGTCCTGGAGGCCTTGCTGGATTTTTTGGATGGCGTGGATATGGTATTGGATGTCTTCGAGAGTGCAGTCGTCGGGTAGGTTGTCGAGCAGGCGCAGGACAATTTTTTTGTCTTGATTCATAGCTTCTCCTCCGAGGAAAATATTATGATGAGGCGGTTTTTTGTGACCGCCTGTTGTTGGGGGTTGTGATTGGCTGGCTTATTTGAATATTTTTTTCAGGTTTTTGATGTGGTATTCGATGTAGCGGTTGGTGTCGCCGGTGTTGTCGATGTAGTGGAAGCCTTTTTCGAAGAAGGTGATCTTGTTGAGGTCGTCGATTTGGGAGAAGAGTGATTCGGGGAACTCCAGGTCGTAGAGGTAGTTCAGGTTTTGGTCGAAGACTTTCAGGTGGGCGTATTTGTTGTAGCCGACTGGGGTGAAGAGGGCGAAATAATCGCCGGGAAGCTTTTTGAGAGCCAGGATCGGGAAGAAATTTTTGGGAATTTTTTTGATCAATTCGCTGTATAGGTCGGGCGCGCGTCGTTTGAACGTTTTAAGGCCCTCCAATAGCGCCGCCTGGTCTTTTTCTTCGACGGGAATGTCCCTGATATCGAGTGTGATTGTTTTCAGGGTTTTGCCGGCGATGTCAGCCAGATAGAGCGTTTTTTGATCCGAGAGCCCATAGACGAGGCGCTCATTGCCGGGGAGATAGACGAACTGGTAGTCGGGAGTGATCCAGGCGTGCGCCACGATGTTCCGGTTGATCATAGTGACGCCAAGATCGCGCCGGTCCTGGTTTTCACAGAGGATGGAGATTTGCAGGCCGTTCATCTGGTTGAACAGCGCGATTTTCCGGATCGGCATCCGGGCGTCGTCCCATTCCAGGATTTTTCTGATGAAGGTGTTGTTCTCCAAAAAAAGGGAACCATAGACGTTTTGATTGAATTTCCTCTCTTCTTTGATGGTGCCGTCGGCGTTGAACAATATCAATTTCTCGCGGCTCATGACCAGGGGATTATGGCCCAGGAGTTGAAAACCTTGAGCCGACACGACTTCTCCCGGTCCCTCGCCCTGGGAGAGAAAGCTGTTGAGCAGTTTGCCATTGTTGTCGAATCGATGGATTTTCAATTCCGGCTTTTCCGAGAGGATATAGACAAATGCGGACTTTTCGGCGTTCTGGAAAAAAGGAGGATTCTCCGCGTTCACCGACGCTGAATCGATGGACAGATGCTTTTCCAGTTTGAGCTGGATCACTCCATGTTTAGGCTTCGAGACGGATTCGACGGTTCCGGCGTGGATATGAAGCATCGAGACTATGATTGCCAATACAAGGGTGGCAAAAACTTTCGATAGGTGCTTGTTCATGATTTCCCTCCTTTCAATTTTCATATAGGCATTATCAAGCCATGTTATACCATATGGAACAATAATTCTCAAGCCCGGTTTGGGGTTTGAGCGGTGGGGCGCTTTCAGTGGGTCAGGGATTATGGCGGAATGGTTCCAGGAGGTGGGGGTTGCAACAGAGAAGTTCGTCGAGTATAATAGACGTAAATAAGCATTTTTCGTCGAGTGCAATCGACGGTTTGAGGTGAATATGTTGGAAGAACTAATCGCTCTTCATAGCCGGCAAGTTCAAGGTATCCGGTCTTCTTTCAAAAGATACCTGTACGACATGATTAACTGGGATTACAGGTTGATCATCATCACCGGCCCAAGGGGGACGGGCAAGACGTTTATGGTGTTGCAGCGTTTCATCGAGGCGTACGGGGATGTTCGGGAGTGTTTGTATATTTCGGCGGACAATCCGCTGGTGTTGAAGAACGGGATATATGAGACCGGGGCCGAGTATTTCAAGTATGGGGGGCGGTGCCTGATCGTTGACGAGGCGCACAAGCAGAAGGACTGGAGCGTCGATATCAAAGCTTTACACGACGGGTACCCGGACAAGAAGTTGATCGTGTTGGGGAGCTCGACATTGAATATTCTGTCGGAAAAGGGGGATTTGTCGCGGCGGGCGATGAGTTACTCGTTGGCGCCATTGTCGTTCAGAGAGTATCTTGAGTTGACGCACCAGGAGAAGTTGGCGGTCCATTCGCTACCGGATCTTCTGGAGAGGCATACGGAGATAGCGGCTGACCTGGGGGCGAGGTTCCGCTCAGTGTTGGGGGATTTTCAGCGGTTTTTGGAGAAAGGGAGCTATCCTTTCTTCCTGGATTGCGAAGAGGACGATTATTACAGGATGTTGGACAACATCATCGACAAGGTGATTTACGAGGATATCCAGACATTGAAGTCGTTGAAGTCGTTTTCCAGCGTAAAGATAAAAAAGTTGTTGGGGTTTATCGCCACCAGCAAGATCCCGCTCTTCAATATCGAAGCATTGAAGCGTGAGATCGAGGTATCGAAAGACACGCTTTACGAATTTTTCGACCTGCTGGACCGGGCGGGGCTTGTCAGAGTCGTTCGGACGGAGTCGTTGAACTTGCGGGCGTTCAAGAATTCCAAAGTGTTGTTCAAGAGCCCGAATATCTACTTCTCCATCGCCCATGAATTATGGCGGGGTGATCCCCAGAAGGGCAATATCCGGGAATCGTTCCTGGCGTCACAGATTCCCGGGGAGTTATCCCTCTATTCGTCGGCGGAACCGGA
>JAHELQ010000122.1 GCA_024644125.1 Candidatus Aminicenantota bacterium
AACCGACATCCCCTCGACCCTGGGCAAAAAATCCAACACCTTCTGTTTCGTCCTCTCCAACACACAATCCAGCCGCCGCAACACAGTCAGAGGCAAAATCACCTTCCCATAATCCGCCTGCTTATAATCCCCCCGCAACACATCCGCAACACTCCAAATCAAATTCGCTTTCTCTTTAAAATCCTTCACAAAAACACCTCACAGTCAACTTTCACCTCAACAAGACCAACGACGACAAAACTCCCAAAAGCCCCATTATAAAGAAAAACCGTTTTTGTGTCCAGGGAAAATTGTCCTTGAACACATTGTAAAATTTTGGGTATGCCGGCCAACCACACCTCCCTATTACCGTTTACTGAGTTTCTAATCGTTGCTGCACAATTTTCAAATTGTCCTGTACTATTTGCCAATAATATGGGAAGTGCTATTTGGTGTATACCTGGGGCAGAGATGGGGGCAGAGATGGGGACAGGCAAGAGAAGCGAAGCAGCATTCGTCGTCGAGAAGCACTCGATGAAGGCTTCGATGATTATCTGCGGCATCGCATCATCGGCATCTTTGATTCTACCAGGACTTCCGAACCGGGCTTCTCCGAACCGGGCTTCGGAAAATATTATCGAAAAAATCTCGAAAAACGGTTCAAAGGGGATCCTCGATTATTACTCGGAGATGTATTTTGTCGAGAAATTGGCCTTTAGCATCATGGGCAATCACTTTCATCTGGTGATCAAATCCGAACCCGAACACCTCTTCGACGACAGGGAGGTGACCCGCCGCTACGTGCGCTTCATCCTCAAGGAAAAAAATCCGACACATAATCTACCTGTCCCCATCACCTCTCCATCACCTCTTAAAAAGTTTAGTATAATTTAACTAACCAGGAGGTTTTAATGTCCGAGAAGACAAGGCGGCATTTCGATGCGGAAGAGAAAGTAAAGAAAAATAATATTTTTTTACACAAGCGGGATTTTGTTTTTTAGGATTTTTTTATTGATATTTCTCTTTACATTTATATTGTTTGACATTAAAATTATTGTGAGATAAAAAATGGAGAGGGATTGAGCGAGATGTTAAGGAAAAAGAAAAAAACTGTGATTTATAACATCCAATGTGTTGTTGACAAGAACCATGAATTTGACCGGGAGTTTGTCGTAGAAGATGGGTCCGAGGAGAAATACACCACCGAGGTGCAAATCTATTGTCCGTTTTGCCATAATTTATTGACTGTGACTGTGGATGGGAAAATTCTGTCCGACACGTCCGTTTTCCGGTCTGTGGAGAAGGTGTGAGAGTGGCTGAAAAGGAATTGTTACACAGTAGAAGAACCGATCGGGAGGACGAAGCCTGGATCGCATATATTCACGACGAGATTCGCGCGACTCCGGACCGGTTGGAGGACGCGGCAAAATTTATCGCCACCATGATCGGTATCTCGTTGACCATTTTTCTGGCGATCGCCAAATCCGGCGACAAGATCGAGATCACCGGCTCTGTCAAAGCCGCGTTGTTGGCATGGTTGCTGTCGCTCTTGCTGTCGTTTTTGGTCGTCTTTCCCTTCCGCTACCGCTGTCTCAGTTCCAGCGCGCAATCGATTCGACAGATGCACCGCCGCATCGTCAGGCTCAAATGGTGGCTCTTGCTTCTCAGCGTCGTGTTTTTTCTCGGCGCTCTATCCATCCTGATCTTCAAGTTGCTTTGAAGACATCGATCTTAGCGTAGTTTGTTTCGCTTTAAGGGACTTTAATTTTTTTTATATAAAAAAAAAAGAGGAGAACATGAACGAAAAAAAATGCGTTGGAACGCGTGGTACACGATTACGTTACTCGTGATTATCGCGGCAATGGTGGCCGTTTCTGTTATGATTCCTTGTTTCAGATGTTTAGCGATGCGGCTGAAACCGGCAGCAAAATTTCCCAACTACCTGCGTTAAGCGGTAGTTTGATCGGCCTTCTGGCCATTAGCCACGGCGGTTACCTGATCCACAAGGCGATTCCCCATACTAAACTCGGAGAGGGGGAAAAATAATCAGTCGCCGATCTCGAAATCTCAATGGGGATCACTTTAATTTCGATTGAGATCTTCATCGTAAAAGGGGAGACGGGACAGTTTGTACGGAAGATGGGACGATGCGTACGGGAAGATGGGACTCCAGTACGGAATTTTGATCAAATCCACAGGGATTTTTAAAAAAAGCATATGAAGAACGAGATTTCGCCGCTAAATTATCTCCATCATCTTCTCGAACTTACATTCAAACCGGAACGATGCGGTCTTCGTAGCCACATCGTCCGGTTCAACTATATAAATGCGGGAATCGCGGCATTCCGAGAGTAGGAAGCTCTTTGCACTGGCTTTCTAACACTGCTTCGTTGAAATGACGGGGGAAGGTTTGGAAAAAATTTTGGAAGATGTGAACCATTTGGGGGGGCGGTTCGTTTTCGAGGTGATGCGGGGATCGTGTAGGCCCGGGGTCCGCTGGTTTTGACAATTGTTTTGTTGTTTGCTAATATGATGAGGAGTGAAAAATGGCAAAGTTTTTAGTATGGTTATTGTTGTTGTTTTTTTGCTGGCCGCTGGCTTTGCTGGCGTTGGTATTGTATCCAATCGCCTGGATTCTGACCTTGCCGTTCCGATTGGTGGGGATTACCGTGGGAGCGGTTTTCGAGTTGTTGGGGGCGATTATCACGTTACCGGCGCGGGTGATCAAACGAATTTAGCGGCAGGAGGCGTAGATGAAGCGCCTGATATTGTGCGCGTATATTTGTCTGTGTGGGATGAGCTTGATGTCTGAACATCTGGAGCGGTTCGATGGCGCGCTGCCCGGGACGGTTTCCGGTTGGACGAAGCAGGGGAGCGGCGCCCGGTATGACGGCGAGACGTTGTTCGATTATATCGACGGCGGGGCCGAGCTATATCTTTCCTATGGTTTCCTCGAAGTAGCGTCGTTTAGCTACAAAAAAGAGGGGGCGACGGAGATTACGGTGGATGTGTTCGATATGGGCAATTCCTACAATGCCTACGGCGTGTTTTCCCAATCGCGGCAAGCCATCGATGCGCGTATCGGTCAGGGAATGGAGTATGCGGGCGGGCTTCTGACTTTCTGGAAGGATCGCTATTATGTGTCGATTTTGGCCTATCCTGAAACCGCCGAAGCCGGCGATGCGGTGTTCCGTTTGGCGCGGTCGCTCGATTTTGCCATGCAGGGGAAGGGAGAGATCCCTGCCATCGTAAGGATGCTGCCGGAAGAGGGCTTGCGCGCAGAGAGCGTCCGCTATTTTCGTCATTATATCTGGATCAACAGCCACTATTTTATCTCAACCGAGAATATCCTCGATATCGACGGGGACTGCGGGGCGGTTCTGGCGGAATACCAAAAAGAGAACCAAAAATACATCGTGCTACTGGTTCGTTATCCTGACAAAAAACGGGCTGTGCGCGCGTTTGCAGGTTTTATGAAGAGCTATCTCCCGGATGCCGACGATAATGGGGCAAAAGAGATCGAGGATGGAAAGTGGTCCGGCGCCGTTTTGTCGGAGAATTTTGTAATTGTGGTGTTGAACTCCCATAATAAAGATAATATATTATATACTATAAATAAGTTAAAAAATTCCATCGGGAGGAATGGCTCATGAAAAAAAAAGATGGCATGACCCGCCGCGATTTTATCAAAGCGTCTTCGGCAACCGCGGTCGGTTCAACTTTCTTCCTGTCATCCTGCGCTTCCACGGCCAATGCCGTCAAACGCGTGGATTCCGCTCCCAGTCCCCAGACCAAAGTCGTATTGGTACGGGATGTGAATGTGCTGGATGAAGCCGGGAAACCGAAGTTCGATGCGTTGCTGCGGATGCTAGATCAGGCGGTGGCGGAATTGACCGGCGAGACCGATTCGCTGAAAGGATGGCGCTCCATTGTCAAACCGGAAGACCGCGTAGGGATCAAGACCAATGTCTGGAAGTTCTTGCCCACGCCGCCGGAATTGGAGCGTGCAATCGAGCAACGGGTCCGGGACGCAGGAGTGGACGGTTCCAATATCAAGATCCAGGATCGAGGACTGCACAGCGATCCCTTCTTCCTCAACGCGACAGCGTTGATCAATACCCGCCCCATGCGCACTCACAATTGGTCCGGAGTCGGCAGTTTGATCAAGAATTACATCACGTTTGTCCCTAAACCTTCGGAATTGCATCCCGATTCTTGCGCGGATCTGGCCACTGTCTGGAAATTACCGTCGGTCATAGGTAAAACCCGCTTGAACGTGTTGGTATTGTTGACACCGCAATTCCACGGCAAAGGCCCCCATAGTTTCAGCCCCCAGTACGTATGGAAATATTACGGCCTGGCGGCGGGATTCGATCCTGTGGCGGTGGATACTGTGGGACTGCGTATTCTCCAGCAGAAACGAAACGATTATTTCGGCGTTGAGAGTCCGCTCAATCCTCCGGCCAAACATATCCTGCTGGCGGATACCCGTCATCAATTGGGAGTGGCGGATATGGCGAAAATCAATCTGGTTAAAATGGGGTATGCCAAAGATTTGTTGATCTGACAGGACAATTTGAAGAACGGGGCGAAAACGACGTGAAAAACGGAAAAATTGTGTTGATAGTGTTTGTACTGAGTATGACGGTGATTTTTGCCGGTTTTGTTTCCTGCTCAAAGGAAAAAACCGAGGAGGAAAAGCTTCAGGATTTCATCGCTCAGGTGGGCGAAGATGTGGAAGCGGAGGATATGGGTCGGGTGCTGGGTTATCTGGACGAGAACTTCGAGGATTTTGAAGGTCGGGATGTATCCGAGGCGGAAGAGATGATAGACAAGTACTTCACTCGGTACAAGCAGATCGCCTTCAATTTGTTGGCTTCAAAAGTACTTTTCATCGACGGCAACCGGGCGGAAATGGAGGTGGAGATTTCCCTCTCCAGCGGCGCAGCCAAAGCTTTCCGAAAACTGATCAAATTTTCAGGGGAATGTTATCGGTTTAAATTGACGCTGGCGCGTCCAATGGGGGAGTGGAAGATCTCGTACGCCGAGTGGCGTTACATGCCGCTCGATCAATTGTTTCCCGAGTCGTTTAAAATATTGAAAGAGGTTTTTCCTAATATTTAACTGTATTATCCGCTGTTTGCGAGTATTTGCAGCATGGATGGTTGAATTATTATGTCCTTTATGCTATAGTTTCATATTGAAAACTTGAAACCAAGTACTGGCACCGTTCTATTAAACATTATCTATATGTCAGCTTTCCACGCTTGAAAAAAGATTTGTGGATTATGTTTAAGGAACCTGTTTCTTGTCGAAGTGATTGCGTCTTAATTTATCTGAATAGGGCTGAAAT
Organism: Candidatus Aminicenantota bacterium; assembly: GCA_024644125.1. Taxonomy (GTDB): domain Bacteria; phylum Acidobacteriota; class Aminicenantia; order UBA2199; family UBA2199; genus JAHELQ01. The sequence continues at coordinate 5,333 of JAHELQ010000122.1, forward strand.
TAGTTAAAATGAAAAAACAAAATCTAGCGGATTCAGTTGTGGAATTTGTGTTATTGCAGAATGACGAGGAGCTTGCAGCTCTAACGGTAAAGCGAATCGCAAATCATTTCGATGTGAACCCATCCTATTTGTCCCGCCGTTTTATGATGGACAAAAAGATTTCGTTGGGCGATCTCATCCTCAGAGTCAAAATTTTCCGCTCAACCCTCATCTTGCGTGAAAACAAGGATTTGACAATCAATGAGGTGGCTCGAAAAATGGGATTCTGTACTCCGGGCTATTTTATCAATGTATTCAAAAAATACTTTGGAACATCGCCGGGAAAATACCGGGAGTGTGTCAGAGATTAGAACAAATACATATTGTGTATTTTGGGGGCTCCGGCACAATATAGAAGGAGGATTTGCAGTATGTGCGGAATTTGCGGAGTATACGATTTAAAGCATAACAAGAGAACCGATATCTCCATTGTCAAAAAAATGAGCAGTAAGCTCCACCACCGGGGACCGGACGGTTCCAACCATTTCTGCGACGGCAACATCGCCCTGGGATTCACCAGGTTGAGTATCATCGATCTGGAGGGAGGGATGCAGCCCCTTACCAACGAGGACGATTCGCTCATCCTGGTTTGCAACGGTGAAATTTTCAATTATATTGAATTGAGGGAAGCACTGGAATCTAAAGGCCATGCCTTTAAAACCAGAACCGATGTGGAGGTTCTGCTTCATTTGTATGAAGAGCACGGAACCGATTTTTTGAATATGCTGAACGGGCAATTCGCCTTCGTTATTTTCGACTTCAAAAAGCGACAATTGTTCGGCGCCCGCGACCATTTCGGCGTGATTCCCTTCTTCTATACCATAACCGACGATCTCTTCATCTTCGGTTCCGAGATCAAGGCCATTCTGGAGCATCCGGTAGTGAAACGGGAAGTCGATCTAGTCGGTTTGGACCAGGTATTCTCCTTTCCCGGAATGATCGCCCCTAGAACCATGTTCAAAAACATCCGCAGCCTGGAGAACGGGCATTATATTGTAATCCAGGGCCCGGACAACATCCGGGATGTGGAATATTGGGATTTGGTCTACCCCGAGGAAGGAGAGATCCAGTACAAGAGCGATGAATCCTACTACCGGGAAAAAATTCGCGAACTCATCACACAATCGGTGCGATTGAGATTGCGCTCGGATGTGCCCGTCGGCTTTTATATCAGCGGCGGATTAGATTCTTCCATCACAACCGCGGTGGCCAATCAATTAACTCCGGATGTGAGGCGCTACTCGTTCGCCATCGATTTTGTGGAGAAGGAGATATCCGAGTCAAAGTACCAGAGAATCATGTCTGATTTTGTACAATCCATCCACCACGAGAAGCTCTTCCTCTTTTCAGATATAAGCGAGCGTATGCCCAAAGCCATCTACCACAGCGAGTGCGCCCTCAAGGAATCGTACAACACGGCGTCCCTGGCGCTGTCCGAAGCGGTGCGGGCCAAAAACATCAAGGTCATCCTCACCGGCGAAGGATCGGATGAGATTTTCGCAGGTTATGTCGGCTACCGCTTCGACCGGTTGCGGCAACTGCAAAAAAAAGAGGCGACCGCCGAGACCGAGTTCGAGGACGAACTCAGGGAAAAACTCTGGGGCGACCGGGATTTCTTTTATGAAAAGAACCAGTACGCTTTCAGGCGGACAAAACAGGAATTGTACTCCAATCGGGTGAACGAGCGGTACGAAGAGGTGGATTGCCTGAACCACTATGTGATCAAAAAAGAACGGTTGAAAAACCGCGATCTGGTGCATCGCCGGTCTTATCTCGACATGAAGCTCAGGCTGGCGGATCATTTGATATCCGATCACGGCGACCGCATGGCGATGGGCAATTCAGTGGAGGCCCGTTATCCGTTTCTGGATAAGGATCTGGTGGAATTCGCAGCGCAAGTGCCTCCGGACCTCAAACTCAAGGATTTTGAAGAGAAATACATCTTGAAAGAAATGGCAAAAGGTTTGATTCCAGGAGAAATCGTCAACCGCGAAAAATTTGGATTCGTGGCGCCCGGCAGTCCATATCTCTTGAAGCGGAATATCGAGTACATCAACGACCTGCTCTCCTATGACCGCATCAAGTCGCAGGGGTACTTCAATCCGGATACTGTCGAAAAACTCAAAAAACAGTACACTCAGGAGGGTTTCACCATCAATGTGCCATTCGACAGCGACATGCTCATCATTGTGTTGACGTTCGGAATTTTCCTGGAGCAATTCGGTATGCCGGATATGGGCATGTGAGGGAAACGTCGTTTGGAGTTGAATGATTATAAATTAAGGAGTGCGAATATATGATTTATCTAAGCGAGTCCGATATTTTGAAAATTGGGATCAGGTGGAACGAAGTGGTGGATGTGATCGAAGAGGCGGTAGGTGATCTGGGGCGCAAGGATTTTGCCCAGCCGGTGAAACCCTATCTCCGGTACCGCGACCTGAAAAACCGGATTATCGCGATGCCCGCCTTTATCGGCGGCAACTTCGATGTGGCGGGGATCAAGTGGATTGCCAGCTTCCCTGATAATATAAACAGCGGCATACCCAGAGCCCATAGCGTCATTATTCTCAACGAAGCCGACACCGGACGGCCGATGGCGGTGATCAACACAGCGCTTCTCAGCATCATCAGAACCTCCGCCGTGACCGGCTTGATGATCCGGTATTTCGATAAAGTGCGCCCCCTGGGCAAGGTCAATGTAGGAATGACCGGCTGGGGTCCCATTGGACAGCATCATTACAAGATGTGCATGGAAATGTTCGGCGACAAAATCGAGAAGTTCTTCCTCTACGATTTGCGTCCCGTGAATCTCGACGGCATGGATTTGCCCGGCAAAGAGAAGATCGTGGTGACCGACAACTGGCGGGACGCCTACACCCAATCGGAAATTTTCATGACCTGTACCGTATCGAAGGCTCCCTACATCGATATCCGGCCGCCCAAAGGCTCGTTGCAGCTCAATATCTCTTTACGGGATTACACAACCTCTATATTCGAATACGTCAAGGATGCCATTATCGTTGACGACTGGGAAGAGGTGTGCCGCGAAAAGACAGACGTGGAGATGATGCATCTGGACAAGGGACTGCAAGAAGCGGGTACAAAATCCATCGTGGATATGGTGACCGGCGATTGCATGAAAAATTACGCCCCGGACCAGCCCATTATGTTCAATCCCATGGGTATGGCGGTGTTCGATATGGCTGTGGCCGCTTATTATCTGAAAACGGCTAAAGAGAAGAAGATCGGCCGTGAACTTGATTGATAGGGAACAATCTCCAGCCCTGGACACATGACGGAAATTTACGCCCTGAATATAGAACGACAACTGGACGAAAGCCTCTTCACTGGGCTTCTCCAGCACGTGAATCCGGAAAAAAGATACCGGATCCGCCGCTTCCTCCGTTGGGAAGACGCGCACCGGGGTCTATTGGCCGAATTGTTGATCCGCCGGCAAATTATTGAATTGACCGGCATGAATAACCGTGATATCTCCTTTTATTTCAATGAATATGGAAAACCCTCGCTTGTGGGGCAGGGGGGATTCCATTTCAATCTGTCGCATTCCGGCATCTGGGTGGTCTGCGCTATCGACCGCCATGCGGTGGGTATCGATGTGGAGAAAGTGTCGCCGATTGATTTCGGCATTTCGAGGAATTTCTTCAACGAAGACGAACATCGCGATTTGATGAGCCGGGATGAACAGGATAGGTTGTCCTATTTTTTTACCCTCTGGACCTTGAAGGAAAGTTATATCAAGGCCGAAGGCAAGGGATTGTCGATCCCCCTCGATTCTTTCAGCATGAACGCGCTGGATACTGGAAACATCAGTATCCGGGTGGTGGACCGGACCGACGCCGGTAGGTTTTTTAAATTGTATCAGATACATCGAGATTACAAACTGGCCATTTGCACCGCGCACACCGATTTCCCGGAAGCGGTACAGATGCTGGGGCTGGAAGAATTGATATCGTATTTCGGTGAAAATACCAGACTCTAAAAATTGACGAGGTGATGAATGCGTAATGTAAGATTGTTTTGCTTTCCGTACGCCGGTGGTTCGGCTACGGTTTACAATACCTGGAAGCCGTTTCTCCAGGGACATGTGGAACTGATTCCCGTGGAATTGGCAGGTCGCGGCCGCAGGATCAAAGAACCCTTGCTGGCGAATATCGCTGAAACCGCGGATGATATTATCGACAGAATCGATGGCGATCTTTCCAAAGGGCCGTTCGCGTTGTTGGGTCACAGCATGGGAGCCGCCATCGCATTGGAATTGAGCCACAAAATCCGTGCGCGAAAGGGCCTCGCGCCGGCTCACGTATTCCTTTCGGGCCGCAGACCTCCACATATCAAAAAGGAGACCGATAAAATGTTCCACTTGATGTCCGAGGACACCTTCAGAAAAGAGGTGCTTGAATTGGGCGGCACGCCGCGAGAGTTCTTCGAGCATCCTGAACTTCTGGAAATTTTCCTGCCCATGCTTAGAAGCGATTTCAAGAACAACGAAACATACGAGCCGCAAGCCGGACAAACTCCGGTAACAGCAAATTGCACTGTGTTATGGGGAGTCGAAGATGATATGGAAGCGGCGGAAGTGAAAGAATGGGAACGTTATTTCAACGGCGACTGCGCAGTTTACGATTTTAACGGTGGCCATTTTTTTATTCATGATTATAAAGAGGATATCGCCAGGATCATCAACCAGAAACTGATGGAGGAATTGTCCCGGTAATTGGCGTAGGTGAGTACATGGATAACGAGATAAAAGAAACGCCCAAAAGTGTCATAAAACCAATATTTCTGCTGGCGGATAGCCAGATTCTTTTCTGGAACGACTCTCAGGGCCCGTTCTTGAACCGGCTTCGCAACCTGTTGGAAGAGGCTAAACCCGGAAAAGAATACAAAGCCGCCTATATCGGCGCCTCGAATGGCGACAAACCCGAATATTACGAGATATTCGAAAGCGCCATGAAGCAGGTCAACATCACCCGATGCCGCATGATCCCATCGAATCCGGAAGCGGACGATTTCGAATTCCTGACCGACGCAGACATCATTCTTCTGGCCGGCGGAGACACCAGAACCGGTTGGGACATTATCAACGAAAATGGAATTCAAGAAAAATTAGTGGAGTGTTATTACAATGGCGCGGTCATGATGGGTGTCAGCGCAGGCGCCGTTCAACTGGGTCTGAAGGGATGGTCGGATCGGCAGGATAATGATTTAGAGCCGGCGGACTATTTCACCACCATGCAATTGGTACCCATCATCGTCGATGTGCATGACGAGGAAAACTCGTGGCATCGCCTGGGGAAAATTGTCGCCGAAGGGGGACAGTACACTCACGGACTTGGGGTCCCTACCGGAGGCGCCGCCATCTATCACACCGACGGCGCTTACGAAGCGGTACGCCACACACTGACGGAATTTTTCTATATTGACGAGCAATTGAAGCAGTCGCTCATCCTCCCGCCAAAACCGGACGAGGAGAGCGAAAAGCCTGTGGCGGCTCCGAAAAAGAAGCGACCCTCAAAACCCAAAACGTCAACCAAAGCGAAGAAGAGCGGAGCGCGGAAGAACTGACGGATTGTCATGAAGCCTGCCGAAGAAAAGTCGATCCACCGGAAGGTCAAAGATCAATACGAACGGTTTCCCTATCCGGACATCGATCCTCACGTGGATCGCCCGGGTTTATTGGTGTCGGGTCATCTGGAATTGATGTGCGATATCGTCTGGGCGGGAAAAAAGAAACCCGGCGAACTGCGGGTGTTGGACGCCGGTTGCGGAACCGGCGGCCCATTGGTGGCAATGGCGCTCCAATATCCCGGCGCCCGGATGGTGGGGATCGATTTCAGCTACGCTTCCATAGACAAAGCCCGCCGCCTGGCAGTCCGCCACGGCGTGAAAAACATCACTTTCTTCGAGCGCTCCATCGAATCGGTGGCGGATCTGGGAGAAACATTCGACTTTATCATTTCATCGGGAGTGATCCATCATCTTGAAAATCCAGCCGCGGGTTTGTATGCTCTGGGGCGGGTGTTGGATCCTCAAGGCGCCGTATCCATTATGTTGTATGGGAAATATGGACGCATCGGCGTCAATATGCTACAAGATGCCATGCGACTCCTGGCTCCGGTTTTAGGCACCATGGAGGAGAGCATTCAATTGGCGCGGGATCTGGCATTGCGGGTTCCCCCCTGGCACCCGTTCGCCCCCCGGCTCAAAGGGCGTGAGATCAACGAGGGAAAAGCGGCGGGGATCGTGGATCTATTGCTTCATGAAAACGACATTCCCTTTGACGCGCCGGCCATTTTCAAATTGTGCTCGGATGCGGATATGCGCTTTTACCGCTGGTTGTTCCCCGCCATGTACGAGCCGTCCCAATTTATCGCAGATCCCGATTTCCTC
>JAHELQ010000622.1 GCA_024644125.1 Candidatus Aminicenantota bacterium
CAGCGCCAGAATCCCAAATACCCATACTAATAATACTACACTAAGTTTTTTCATTTTCACCTCCTTTAATCTAAAACTGTAATGGCTGTGGAATGGCGGTTCACTACCACTACTTCCGCTTCATCCGGGGGGACTTTCAGAAAATCCGCCACCGGTTTCACCAATTTTTGATAATTCAACACGGCAGTCACAGTCAATGATCCCGGAGCCGCGGTATCGGGAATAGCAAAGGTGAAGGTTTCGATTTTGGATTCTTTTGGTCCGAAGCGGTAATCCACACCCAACGATTTGGTATTCCATTGCTGGATCGTCATCCGGCCCTGCGGGTCGAAATAAGGCATGCGGAAGATACGGTCACCGACCGGCACGCCGTCCCGTCCGACGCCCTTGAAGTTCGCGTCGTTCAACGCGATCCCCATATCCTGGTAGGCCAGAGTGTCGGCGGCGATGGTGTATTCCTCTCCAGTAAAGCCTTTTTTATCGACCGGTAAATGATATACCTTGCCGGCCGCATCCTTCGCTTCCACATGCAGCCACACGATACGGTCTTCCACGGATCCGGTGGGGAACTTGTGGCCGGTCTTCTGGTTGAACAAGACCAGCGTGAATTTAACCACCTCTCCTGGTTCCGCTTCGACAATATCGGGATGGATGCGTAATTCGACTGTACCCGCCACTTTCCCCGGATCATGGGCGCCGTGGAACAGATGCTGCCGAAGATCGGGATATTCATTGCCCATGGATGCGCTTCTGCCGGGAGCGTACGTCATATGGCAGTCGTGGCATTTCACCCCTTCGCGGGAATAAGGACCCGCTTTCCACTCCAGATGAGTGGATTTCACCCACACATCGTAGGGACTTTTCTCGTTGTGACAGGTACCGCAAAAATCGGCGGACGCCAGAAAGTCTGATTTCACCAGTTCGTGTTCCGGAGATTCGGCGCCCTCGCGGGGACCGTATTTGGTCTTGCCGGGATTTGAAATCCAATTGAAATTATGGGGAACATCCCCTTTGAAACCAACCACCGTATGGCACACATCACACGATACCGATTCGTTGGCGCGGCTATTTTTCTCCGGTAGCGGAGGGGGCACATCGCCGGCCAAAAAAGCGACGGGCGTATGGCAACCGTTGCAACCGGCCTTCACCCCGGCAACCTTCGGATCTTTTTCGGCATGCGGCACCGCCAATTTGAAATATTCGATCTCATCCCAATGATGGGTATATGCTTGCGACATCATCGCCTGCTTCCATTGCCGATAAAAATCCACATGGCATGAAGTGCCGCAGAATTCCGGTTTTTGGAAATCATCATATTTCCGGGTTCCCAACGCCTCGTCTCCCACCTTGACATCCGATTGGCCGGTGGCCATAAAACCGGACGCCAACAATAGGCATAAGCCTCCCAATATAAATATATATTTCATAGAGCCTCCTTTTCAATCCACAAAAAAAACTCCCTTATTAAAACTAAATTACCTATATATTAAAAAAAATTGTTATTGTTGTCAACTAAAATATATTCTATTGAGTTTTCAGCCAAAAAGGTGTAAGCTGTATTTTTTTTATTGAAGGAAAAACTCATGACAATATCCGATAAACGCAAAGTCAGAAAGAGCCCGGAATGGAAAGAGGCTTCAAATTTGTATAGACACCAATTGGAGCATTTCAATTTCTCCATGTTTGGCCAGGACGCCGTACCGGAACTGCCGGGCGGCGATGAACGCATGCTGCCGTTCGCCGATGTGCTGGAAGTCTGCCCCTGGTTTTACCCGGCGTTATTTCATCGCGCCGAATTGATGCTGCGCTACGGCGTAGCCGGAGGCGAGCAGGCCTTCGAACAGGGCTTCGGCATGATGCGGGAGATCCTCGAAGACGAGACGGAGCTCGAGCAAGAGATATCGCTCCGCTTGAGCCGGCTGGAAGAGTTGCTGCGTTACGACCTGGCGGCGAAATACGCCGAAGAGGCGTCGCGTATGATGCCCGACACCGCTGTCTTTTTCGACGACCGGGCATACTACATCAACCACCTGCCCAACGCCGACAAAGGCAAAGTCCGGCAATTGATCTTGCAGGCTCTGGATATAGAGCCCGACAACGAGTACTTCATCAACAACTACGGCTGGGCCTTGATGATGGAGGGGAAACTCGATGAGGCGCGGGAACAATTCGACAAAGCCATCTCCTATAACGGCGAACTCGCGAACGCCTGGCGCAATATTGAGATTGTCGATACCATGCTCGAACACCGCATCGCCGACTATACCGGCTATTTGCTGCGCCCGGCGGACCGGCGGCAATTACAAGCGTTCCTGGATGAAGCGGATTTCGACGGAGTGGCGGAAATGTGCGCCGACTACAACACAGACCGCATCGAAGCCTTCAAGCTCCACCATTTGCAATCCGGCGACCTGCCGCCCCATGAGATATTGGATGCGGAGGAAATTCTCACCCCGTTCATCGAATCCATCGTCACAGTCATCGACACAGACTTCGTCCTCTTCGAAAACACAAAAATCTTTTACGACCAACCGGGCCTGATTTTTTACAATTATTTCACCGCCATGGGCAACGTGGACGAGCCGCTGCTCCAGAGTCTCTACCACGCCCTATCCGAGCTATACGCTTTCCTCTCCAAAAAAAATATCGTCCCCGCCTCGGAACTAGACCGTCTTCTCAACCACCTAAAAACCCAAACCACCCACCACATCGACATCATCGACCGCTTCTACGAAACCCTCCACTCCCCAGAACTTCACGAAGACCAACGGGATGCAGCCATCGCCGCCCTATTCGGCATAAAACTAGAGGAATTGTAACGGATCGAGGAGACCGTGATTCGGGTCTCCTCTTTATATGGATTGATGTTTCCTTGCTTGCCGTATTACACTATTTGTGGAAGCCTTTGAGGAAGTCTTCGATTTCGGGGATACCGCCCTGGAAGATCAGGTAGCCGTTGTAGGGCTCACGCTCGGTGATTTCGCCGCTGATAGGGGTGAGCATGAGGTCGCGGACCTTTTCGGGATCCGTGGTCTGGCCCAGCGCCCAACTCAGTTTGATGTAAGCCACTTCAGGCAGCATGTTCTCAGCGGGGATCACGCCTTTGGCCACCATGTCGCGGCCGGTTTCGTACACGAACATATGAAC
>JAHELQ010000623.1:0-781 GCA_024644125.1 Candidatus Aminicenantota bacterium
CATAGTGAATGAAAGAGCAAGTGCTAAAAGTAAATATCTGGTTGTCATGTTTTCGATGGAGAGATTCTTAGGTGATTCTTTTTTTAAAACGACAACACAAATTGAACACAGTTGCATTCAGGTCAGGGCTAAATGTGAATGACATCCACTCCTTCACCTTATACTTCCTTTTACTGGAATATAAGTCAGTAACAAAAGAAATCCCTCTGAAATCAGTACTTTCAGAGGGTTTAAAGTAGCGGGGGTAGGGTTGCTCCTCCGACTGCTGCGGACTCGCGAGTCCACAAGGGAGTGATTTGCCACCAGGAACCCGAAGCACTCTGTGCTCCGGATTCCTGGTAGTAGACAATACGTTTGAACCTTTAGCTCGGCGGAGCCAAATATCTAACCTTGAATTGATGAAGGATTTAGCAGAAGTGTTTGAATTTATGAGTTTTACTGAATAAATTTTAACCATGTATGAGAAATACAGGATGATCCATGAAAAAAGATACCGTGTTAATTAAAGAACAAGGGAAACCAGGCGTCTCAACGGAGCAGGTATGGGAGGAATTTAGCGAAAGCCTGAGGCGATTTGTATACTCCAAGGTTTCAAATCAAGATATTGCAGATGATATCATCAAGATGTTTTTTATAAAATCCACACTAACATTAATGATCTCAAAAATATTTCCAAGTTAGGCCAAAGCTTCGCTTGATTAGCTATTTTCTATTTTCAAAAGTTGCTGTTTTTGGGGATGCTTACAGGTAAATCTTATACTTCTTACTCATACTTTAGGAC
>JAHELQ010000623.1:791-3139 GCA_024644125.1 Candidatus Aminicenantota bacterium
AAGGTTCCGGGATGAATGTTTAAATGTAAATTGGTTCCTATCTTTAGAGGACGCAACGTATAAAATTGATTTTTGGAGAAGAGAATATAATGAGTTCAGACCACACAGCTCTTTGGATGATCTTACTCCAGATGAAATATATTATGAACCTGAAAAAAGTCCGGAATCTCTACTTGAGACCGTAGCGGAAATTTGGGAGTAGGTCAGGAAAATCTTATACTTCTTACTCATACTTTAGGACCTGAGCGGCATTTCTCCTTGACGAAAGAAAAATCTGTATACCTGTAAGCATATTTATTAGTAGAAAAAGAAATACTCCTGACAGGAGGAAAGATGTCCAGCTTATCGGGATTTTGTATTCAAATCTTTTCAACCAACTGTTGGTGAAATACCAGGCAAGGGGCCATGATATCAAACATGCCAGGATTAGAAGCTTGTTAAAGTTTGAGGAATATAGTAGGATGATCCTTTCAACCGAGGATCCAAATACTTTCCTAATGGCAATATCCTTGCTATATTGCTCAGTTGTAAATAATGAAAGACCGTATACTCCCATGGAAGATATGCATATGGCTACTATAGAAAACAAGATCAAGAGCCTTAACAGAGATTTCTCGAATATATATCCCTTTTCTAATCGATCGCTAAGCACTGAATATTCAAATGGGTACAAGGATTCAATGTTACCCCACTTGGTTTTGATCTCATGAATAAGTTCAGCTGTGATTCTTTCTGTAATTCGAACACTTAAATAGTTATAATCACCTGGATTCATAAATAGTATCAATGGGCGTATCTGTTCATGAAGTGAGAGGAAGTTGAAATCCTTTACCACTCCGATGATTTTTAACGCTCTCTCACCATCCCTTGTTGGTTCTCTAATTATTTTGTCCAGAGGATCTTCCCAACCAATCTTATGCAAAAGTGCTTCATTTATCATCGCTGAGTAAAAGGTGTCAGTGGAATACTCTTCCGAAAGACCTCTGCCTGATAGGATAGTTAGATTAAGCGTTTCCTCAAAATCTTCATCAACATTATTATATGCAATCATCAGTCGCTCATCATCGCTAAATCCTTCCGGTAAAAATCCTTTTGATGGAATCCTGTCTCCTGGAATACTTGTTGATGCCGAGACATTGGCAACAAACGGCAAATTGGCTAACTCTGACTTGTAAAACGCCACTTTCTGCCGCATACTGTTATTGTGGAGAGGGATAACAAGCAAATGTTGAAAATCATATCCAAGGTCTTTTGTGCTCAAGTATCTAATTTGTTTTATGATAAGAATTGAGGTAACAATCAGGACCAATGAGATGGTCATCTGTAAAGCAATAAGTGCATTCCTGAACGCTGCATGACCAGATCTACTATGCTTAACTATACGAAGTGAAGTTTTAGATTTAAAACGAATCATGTGGAAAGCAGGATAGAGACCTGCAGCAACTCCTATTGCGATGGTAAAGAGAAGTATTTCGGGGATTAATGCAAGATTGCTTCTGAGGATTTGAATGATATCCGCTTTTATCCATTGATCTGCAATTGGAACGATTAGCCAAATAATCAATATTCCTGAGATGAGTCCTAAAAATGTGAAAGCCACAGATTCACCAACAAATTGCTTAATAAGATCAGATCTGGAGGCACCATGGGCTCTTCTCATTGCAATTTCATTTTGTCGTGAAGCAGATTTGGCAATAGTAAGATTTATGTAATTAAAGCAAGCAATAAATACTATTAAGTATCCAATGATCAGGAAGATCACTACATTCATATAACTACCGGTTATCCCAACTTCAGATTGAAGATTTGACCGCAGATGTATATCCAGGAGGGGTTGTAACCGTATATCCATTGTGGCATCCTCCATGTATTGGTTAATATATCCGGGGAGTTTCTGTTGAAGAATGGAGAATACACTATTATCTGTAAGCAAAACATATGTGTAAAAAGCTATATAACCCCAATTATCTTCATATTCGATTTGATATTCGTTTTTTAGCATTTCAAAAGGTGAAAGCACACTAAATCTCAAGTGGGAATTATCGGGTACATCCTTAACAAGACCCGTAATTGTATAGAATTCCCTATTATTAATTTGAACTTGCTCATTTAGAGGATCTTTGTCGCCAAAATATTTCTTTGCGGTTGATTCGGTGATCACTAAACTGTTAGGAGCATCAAATACTGTTCTTGGGTCGCCTTTTATCAATTTGAATGAGAATATTTCAAAGAAGGTTGAATCCACACATAAGACTTCGTCCTCGTAAAACTTTTTATCTCCTATGGTGATTAAAACAGGCTGTCCAATTCTGCTTACTCTGGTCGCACTGGATACCTCAGGAAAATCA
>JAHELQ010000624.1 GCA_024644125.1 Candidatus Aminicenantota bacterium
GCACCGCCGGGTCAATTTTTCCTTGTTGTAATACAACACCACAATGGGATCCATCCCGTTCATCGACGCCTCCATCTCGCGCATCCGCTTTTTATCCCCCAATTATACCAGGACCTGTCCCCCCAGGCATCATTTTTTTTCAAGTTCCAGCAAGACGGCGCGCGCATTTTGGTTTTGCGGATCGAGAGCGAGGGATTTTCGATAATTTAGAAGAGCCAACTCTCTTTGCTTGAGTTTCGACTCCGCCTCGCGGCATGCGTGTTCGTTATCCCACCACAAACTGGGACTGGTGGCGATAAAACCCGCAAAACTCCCGGGATGGAAGAGCAAGCTCCCCACTACGATCATCTCCATCCAACACCACCAACAGCGGGTACCGCTTCGTCCCTTCGTCATAAGATCGTGGCAGATAAACCGAATATCCCCGCGCCTCCCCTAAAATCGAAGACGCAATAGTCCCTTTCACTTTAATGACTACGCGCTCTTCAACCCGCGCGGTCAACCGGGCCTGCCGAAATCCTATCATCAACATCATCGCGACAGCCGCCGCAGTCACACAGCGCCTCAAATTCATCTTCATCATCCTATTCTCCTTATCGATGCCAGGTTCAATTCCAGAGCCCATCGTTTCCAATTCAGCAATCGCCCACCCGCCACCGGCAAATCGCCCTTCGATGCGACGCGGAGGAGGATTGGCGAAGGGAATCTCCTTGATGCTTGAAGTTTGTGCTAGTTTTGATTTTCCAGGATCAATTCGTTTTGTTTCGCTAACTTTCTGATGCCGTCGCGGAAAACACGGAAACTGGGAGAATGATTGTTTTCGACATCCATATTGCGCGCTATCCTGGCTGCCCATTTCTGTTTTTGAGCAAGAATCCGAATGGATCGAGGGCCAGGTTTTTGGAGTCCCGGCTCTATCGCATTTGCCAGTTTTTCCCATGTGCCGCATTGAGAATCCTGTACATATGCGTTCAGTACATCCGCTTTCGCATTTGGATATGCCGCTAATATAGCTTGCCTATCGCCGAGAAACCAGGCTTCCAATTCTTCGATAGCGATTCGAAATAGAGTGTTCGGTCTTTGAGGGCATATGTCCAGGGTTTTTCGAAGTTGTTCTTTAAACCCGATGCAATCTTCCTTGTCGTCAAGATCGACTAAAACAACGACTACTTCATCTTCTTTCATCGTACTGCCGTAGGCCCGCAGCTTTGACGGTAAATTGTGTAGGAGAGTATGATCGTTTGGATTGGGTTTGGCCTGCAGGTTATCCTGTAGCCGACCAATTCCTCTATGTTTGTGGATTTTCCATGTATGCGGCGCCTTGTAAGTGCCTAAAATTTTTTCCATGAGGATTGACAGCGCGGTCAATTCTACCTGGCCTTCCACCAGTATCTCGAAATGCATGAATAACTACCTCGAATTAAAATAGTCGCTGTACCATAACGATCCGAGCGGTTGACCCTCGTCTGCCATCGCTTTTACGTATTTGTACGCGCTCGCCCGTTTGATTGTCGAAAATCCGTCGTCGCTTTTTTCCAGAACCCAGACCTCTTCTGGTGCCAACGCATCCACAAAATATGGTTGGTGTGTTGTGATAAAAACCTGCGAACCGCCCTTGCGGCCGGTAGCGTGTTCTCTAAATTCCGCGGCCAGAGTTTCCAGAAGCTTGTGATAGAGACCGTTCTCCGGTTCTTCGATACAAATGAACGGCGGCGGTTCAGGATCCTGCAACAGCAGCATGTAGCAAAACATTTTTAGAGTTCCGTCCGACATTTGCTGTTGAGTGAAGGGTTTCGCAAATCCTTTATCCTGAAAGAGAAGATATAGATTGTTTGTAATCTCGTCCCGATGAGTTTTTATCGTGCCGATTCCCGGAATTTTTTCCGATATATCCGTCAATATTTTTTTTAATATGGTCGAGTGGTTTCTTTCGAGATATTGAACCACATTCCCGACATTATCTCCGTGAAGGTTGAGATGTTTTTGAACTCCCGCTTGCGGTATTTGCCGGGCGGCGTCAGGGTAAAAGTAACTTAAATACCAGGCCCGGATAAAATTTTTAAATTTGGCTATCCTGGGATTCTCCGAATATTGCTCTGCCAATGATACGATCGCCAGTTTTTGCGGGCTGAATTTAACCTCTTTTTTTTGCGCTTCGTCCCCCACGCCTTCCAGAGCGTCATCTCCAATCCAAACAGTTCCCTGTCCCTTTTCGAGATGTAAAAACGATCTCGGGGATCCGTGCGCTTGGTTCTTCGCCCGTTGGCGTAACCTCTCGCTAAGAACGATCGGTAAATTATCCCGGTCTTTTCCTATCGATATCTCGTACGTGATTGGTCTGTCGCTCTTCGACTCCCGGTAGTAAATAGTTATTTTTATCGGATCATTTGAACCATTTGTGACCAGTTTGTCGAATCCGCCTCTGCCCCGGGCATTGCATGCCGTTTCGAGGTCCGCTTCCATACAGTCGGCCAAAAAACCGAACGCATCGAATATCGAGCTTTTCCCCACTCCATTTTTTCCGATAACCGCGGTCAATGAAGTTAGCGGGTCTGCATTGCGCAGCGCCTCATTTGTACCGATACGTCCCATTGAAATGTCTTTGAGCGCCCGGTAATTTTGTATACTGAAGCCTTCGATTAAAGCCATTCGATTCCTCCACGTAAGATAATGGATTCTTTCTTTTTTTTTAAAAAGGATTTGTCATCTTGCATATTTTCGACAACCATTCAGTGCATTTTATCATCCCACTAAATATACGGAAAAATCCGCGCGTTGTCAAATATTCCTACTTCTCCTTCGATTGACAGTGATAGCGAGCTTCCTCTCGTTTGAAGACGAGGCTCCTCTCCTCGATATTTTTCGCAAGCAGCATTCGGTCGATCAATTACGAGAATCTCTCGATACCCGAGAAAATTTCGTTGATTCGCTGCCGCGATGAAGCAGATACTCAGTTGAACCGGGAGTCGATCCTCAGCATCCAGAAGCGCTCTTCGAAACGAGGCGAAGAATCATGGTTCGAGCGAACGCTTCATCGATTGAAGAATCTGCTCTGCGCAGGCCGGCATCCTTTGCCTGGTTACGGGATTTACTCCGATTCCCCGCTCGATGCTGGCGTGCCGCGAGATGTGTTCGAT
>JAHELQ010000625.1:0-478 GCA_024644125.1 Candidatus Aminicenantota bacterium
CACACGCATGCGCTACAGTCACAGTAAAAAAAGAGTAGGCGCAACTTGACAGAATATTTACGAATCGTTAAAGTAAGGAACGAGAGGTTGAAATGAGAAAAAAAGTGGTTCTTCCGATCTTATCGTTTTTTTTGATAGGGGCAAGTTTTCTTTTCTGTGAACCAACATCGTTAGGCAGCAAGAAATCATCAATTCAAAATAAAAAAGAGGAGCCGGGTCACCCCCGGCTTCCTCAGAATTCAATCGTTGAGCATTTTGGGTGGCCTGTTACGATACCAGTTCCACCTGGGCCTAACGCTTGGCCGGGACCAGGAAGAGTCGTCGTTTCAGATCTCGATAATGATAAAAAGCATGAAACTGTCATTCTAATGCAGGGAAAAAACACTTCTATCTTATCGATCGTGAATGAAGACGGAAATATTCGCACTCAATATTCAATTCCTGGGCCTATCTACGAATCTTTTTCAATTTCTGACCT
>JAHELQ010000625.1:488-3114 GCA_024644125.1 Candidatus Aminicenantota bacterium
TGAATAACGATCTCCAAAAAGAGATTGTACTCACAGTTAGGAAGGGATTTTCAGATCTCTACCTAGTCGTACTGAGTGCAAATGGAAGTATTTTATGGGAGAAAGACCTCACCACCTATTGGTACGATTATATACCGCCAATAATTGCAGACATGAACCGGGACGGAAAGAAAGAGATCATAATGAAAGCCGATGTTAGAGGCAGTATATATACTCTCATCCTATCAAATACAGGAAAAACATTGTATCATTGGATAGAAAACCAGGTTGAAAATGTCGGTTCTTCTGTCGAGTGTTATCCTGTCGTCGGAAATTTTGATGCGGACAATCATCTAGAATTCCTGCTTCCCATCTGGTATTTGGACGGAAGTGACCACTATACCTACATGAGAGTCTATAATATGGATGGGACAAAAGTCAATGGCTTTCCAGATCTAACATTGAATGAAATCACATATACGCCGATTGCGGCTGACATCAATTTTGATGGTTTTGACGAGATCATTGGCATTGATTTCTCGGGCAATATTTATATTATCGACCATCATGGCGAATTCTTACTGCAAAAATATGTTCTGGGGGCCCATGGAACGCCGGTGATTGTGGACATGGATAATGATGGTCACTTCGAAATTGTATTCTCTTCCAATAACCAA
Organism: Candidatus Aminicenantota bacterium; assembly: GCA_024644125.1. Classification (GTDB taxonomy): domain Bacteria; phylum Acidobacteriota; class Aminicenantia; order UBA2199; family UBA2199; genus JAHELQ01. Next base: position 1,145 of record JAHELQ010000625.1, read on the forward strand.
TCATTGCATGTCATGGGATTGGACGGAAAAATTATTTGGGAAAAAATGCAAGAAGTGCATAGCGCCACCAGATTTTCGCCTGTGATCGGCGATATAGACGGCGATCATTATGTGGATATTGTTTTGGCAACCATTGACGAGATTGTTGCCTTCAACCACAAAGGGGAGATGATCGAGGGATTCCCTCTGACGATTGCCAAAAACGACCGGGCTCCATCACCGACCATCGCCGACATCGACAATGACGGGAAGATCGAGATCGTTGCGTCCTCAAATTCGAGGCCGCACTCTGACGAGTGTATTCTCTATGCCTGGGATTTGCCGACGAAGTATGATGAGAAGGCGATGATGTGGCGGATGTATCAGTTTGACGAGGGGCATTCGGGGCGGTATGTGGAGAATTGCCATTTGCTGCCGCCGTCGGATATCGCTTTGGAGCGGGAACTCAATCGGAGTTTGTTGGCGCAGGAGGCCTTCCATACCGTCACCTGGGCCGATAACCGGCGCAACGCCAATTATCAAATCACCGGGACGAAGATCTACCGCAAGTTGGCGGACCAGTCTGACTCGGCCTACACGTTATTGGCGACGCTTCCTGCCGGCGCTTATTCCTACGAAGACGGACATCTGGATGTCCATCTGCATTATGTCTACGCCCTGGCAACGTTGGGGCAGCCCGAAGGCGAGAGCATCCTCTCGTTGCCCGTCAGCCATATGGCCATTCCCTGAAGACCGGGCTCCGAACCGGCATCGCACATCGAATTGGGCGCCCTCATCCATATCAGCGACACCATCTTCCTGGACCTCAACGTCCGTTACAACACCCTGGAGATCCAACCCACCGACAACGCCATCAACCTCCCCGGCCTCTCCACCGCCCTCGGCCTGAGCCTAACCATCTAACCCTACCCCTGCAACCGATTCTTAAAATGGCGGATGGTTTCGAAGACTTGACGTTTCCGCAACTGTCAAGAAATACTTGACAGTTCGATAGCCTTTCCTCATCAGCCTCTTGCAAAGAAAAACCTCCACCGCCGGCAACTCACAAGAAATACTTGTAAGTTCGAGAGCCTTTCCTCATCTGCCTTTTAAAATATTTTCCCTTCATTAACTCCGCTCAACTTGACAGTTGGGGTTGGGATTGTTTACAATGAGCGGAGAATAATATAAAGCGTGAATCGGAGATGAACAAGAAAACAATTGATTTCAATACATGGAACAGAAAGGAGAATGTCCAGTTGTTTGGAACGTTTGAGGAGCCGCGGTTTGAGATTAAAACGGAGATGCAGTGATGGCAAGTAACGAAAACAAATCACCCCAAAAATCGAATGAACACGAAATGGAACCCGCCAAAGGGCAGTTTTTGGTATACCGCACGGAAAATGGCAAGTTAAAACTGGATGTTCGGCTTGAAGATGAAACTGTCTGGCTGACTCAACAATTGATGGCGGAGCTTTTTCAAACAACACAGCAAAATATAAGCCTGCATATTTTAAACATTTATGAAGAAGAAGAACTTGCACCGGAGGCAACTCACAAGAAATACTTGTTAGTTCGAGAGGAAGGAATACGGCAGGTAAAACGGCTACTGGATTATTACAATCTGGATATGATCATTGCCGTTGGCTTCCGGGTGAAAAGCCATGTGGCCGCGACGTTTCGAAAATGGGCCACTGAACGATTGAAAGAGTATATTGTAAAGGGATTTACCCTTGACGATGACCGGCTGAAAAATCCAGATCTTCCTTTTGATTACTTTGAAGAGCTGGAACAGCGGATTCAGGATATTCGCACTTCGGAACGGCGCTTTTATCAGAAAATCACCGATATCTACGCCACCAGCATTGATTATGATCCCACGTTAGATATCAGTATCGAGTTTTTCAAAACCGTTCAGAATAAAATGCACTGGGCCATCACCGGAAAGACAGCCGCGGAGATCATTCACTCCCGCGCCGATGCGGCTAAGC
>JAHELQ010000123.1 GCA_024644125.1 Candidatus Aminicenantota bacterium
ATCCCGCTTTAGAGGGAAAAAACAACGGGTTCGAATATCTAGATAAAATCACCGGCCGCAAGAGGACAATCGTCAACATCCCGGGCTTGTGGATTCAAGGTTGCCCATTCGAAAAGCTTCACCCGGAGAGCGACCTCTCGGAAGAAGAGATCGATCTCTTACGCATGTACGGAGCCCGGAATATTTAACCAAACGAGGGACAGGTACCTGCCCGCAATGGAACGTTTCTTCATATACTGATTACAATATCCGGCGATAACATTGGCAAGCGCAGAGACATTAAATTATTGAAGATAGGATAAATTTAAAATTTCCACTTCTCATGATTTTTTTCTTGACAAAATATATCAGATATGTGATTTTATTTAGGCAAATCTAACTAAACTAATCACGTTTCCAGTAAGACTTGCATCAAAGAACGAATCCAGGGAAATCTGGCTTCGCTTGGTGACTCCCTTTTTAGTGTTAGATAGTTTTTTGAATAGCATTTGACACTGTATTGAGGCGAGGTTTTGATATGAGGGTGTCAAAACCTCGCTTCTTTCACCGGCAATTGAATAAATGAAATAAATCTTAATCTAAACTTGAAAACCAAGTACAAAAAATTATAAAATATTACGTTAGAAAAACATGGCAACAATAAAGGAAGGAGTACACGTCATGAATAAAGTCTTCTCAGCAATATTCCTGCTAGCCGGATTCATTTTTGTCGCTATCGGCGCCAGTCAGGTCATTTCACAACATAAAAAAATCCAGACCTACCAACCGGTCCGGGCAACCATATTATCCAAGAGCATCGAGCGTCATGTGTCGCGCAGCAGCAAAGGTAGGACCAGCGTCACCTACGAGCCGGTGATTCAATACACATACCAGGTGAGCAGCCGCAACTACACCAACAACCAGGTGCTCCCTATCAACCTCCGTTCCAGTCATGATTGGGCGCAGGAAATTATCGACTCCTACCGTATCGGTTCCATGGCAGAGGCTTACTACAACCCAGTTTCCCCCGCTGAATCGTTTTTAATGAGGAAATATCTTTTTTTCCCCTATATATTCATCCTCTTCCCAATGATATTCGTATGCCTGGGTCTCTATTTTCTTCTTTCCGGCGGAAATCCGGATACCAATCCCAAACCTCCGGCCGTCACAAATTCCACCCTCTACAAACTGATCCCTGACGCCAGTCTCGACAAACGCATCCTGGGCTTCTCCGCCATCGCCGCTGTTTGGATCATTGTGTGCGGGTTTGCGCTGTACCACTATTATTCCTACGCCTCATCTCCATATGGAACGGCGGCCACCATCTCCGCGGTCGCGACAGTGCTGATCGCCTCGATTCTCATCAATCTCGCCCTTCGCAACATCCTGCTGCAACAAAACATCAAAGAACCGGCGCTACTAGTCAACACCCCCCAATTCAAACCCGGAGACACAATTCGTTTCAACATCAATCAAACTCTCAAAAAAGAACTGTTGATCGAGACCGCCCAATTGGGATTGGTGGCGGAAATAATCGACCGCACTCGCAGCGGCAGTCGCTCCAGCACATCAAAATCCATTTGTTACGAAAACTGGATTACATTGACGGAAAACTACCAGGCCACCCCATCCATGCCCCTCAACTATAACCCCACAATCACCATCCCCACAGACCAACCAATCTCCACACCACCTTCGCAAAAAGGCCACCCCCGCTACCACTGGCATTTCGAGTACCGCATCGAACTCGCCAACTCCCCAGACCTCAAAACCAAATTCCCCATCGTCATCGCATAGACACTTCAGGTCCGCCTGACCGGAGGCGTGTCGCCTCCCCAGTAGCGTGTTGTTCACAGAAAACTGAATCACCTCCCCCATCTTCATCTCAATCGAAACCGGCATCTAAAATTCCCAAAACTATAAAAAACGCCGGCAGCAATACTCATCGGCTAAATAATTTGATATAATAAAAAAGTATATGGAATTAACAAAAAGTCGGGTCTTTGAAGAATTTCGCTCAATCCTCAGCCGCAAGGTTTTGTTGGTGATAGGGACCGGACCGTCGGTCGCCCTGAATGATAAATTTGGAATGAGCGGTTTGACAAACGAATTGAAAGAGAAAATCCCCAAACGCCTGGACATAAGAGAGCATCCTGAATGGAAACAAGTGGAAAAAGCGTTGGCTGAAAAGGTCTGGATTGAAAAAGCTCTGGACAACGTGTCCAACGACGATACGCTCATCCAAACCATCGTCCAGGTCACTGGAGATTTTGTAGCCGAACTAGATAGAGAACAAAAGATAAAAATATTGGAAAGCCAGCTAACATTGCCCCTGGAACCCATTCTGCGAAAACTCTTCGCCAAACTATCCGATATCTCCCCCATCCAGGAGATCATCACCACCAATTACGACCTACTAATCGAGCATGCCTGCGACAAGCACCAATATCCCTGCGTCACCGGCTTCACGGGAGCCATTGAAAAAAAACTCGACTGGAACCTGGCGTGCGAGCAAACGATCTACTCGAAGAGTATCGTCAAAGGGAACAAACGCTTGAAAGTGGAACGGATTCGCAAACACTTCCGCCTGTATAAACCGCATGGTTCCATCAACTGGTTCAGAAAAGAGGGCACAATTGTCGAAGACAACTCGTTAACGTACGGTTGTCGTAAAAACGAACGCCTCATCGTCACACCGGGCAAAGCGAAATACGAGAAAGTCCTGACTGATAACGCGTTCAGGGAATTGATCCACAAGATCGACCCCGCCATCAAAGAGAGCAAAGCTTATATATTTATCGGTTACGGATTTAACGACAGCGACATCGAGGCCAACATCGAGGAACAGCTTTGCCGGTATGCCAAGCCCGGAATCATTATCACCAAATCTCTTTCAGACAATGCAAAGGCTTTGGTAAAAAAAGCAGACAACCTCTGGGCCATTTGCGAAGACGGCGAAAACAATCAAGACACACTTGTATACAATAAAACGAACATCAACGTACCGCTTGCCTTGCGCGGCTTGAAAGCATGGCGGATCGATGTATTCTGCGAAGAAGTACTAGGAGATTAAGATGGCGATTTTTGAATTCAAGGGTTCCGAGTTTCTTGGTGACGTCGTGTCTGTAGACACCCGGCGCGTCTGGCTCAATGTTGAGTCGGAGAAACTACGCGAAGCGCGGGTCGGCAGGCTTGTGGCCATCAAAGCGCAATCAGCCGTCGAAGAATGGCTCATTGCGATTGTCGATAAAGTCGTCAAACGGGCTTTCGCAAGAGGAGAATCGACTGGCGGCGACGCAACCGGGAATGACGCCGAACAAGAATTAAACTCCATCCAGGAAGGGGATAGTTACCTAAAAGAAGATAACAAAGTGAGAGTCACATTGATCGGAACTGTCCGCGCCAAATTGGACGACAGGGATGATGTATTTACCCGATCGATCTTGACATTGCCGGAAATAGAAGCCCAAGCCAATACCATTGAAGGAAAAGCTCTGGAATCTTTCATGGGAATTATTTCGAAAACGGCGCAAGGCGAACACGCGCTCGATATAGGCCATTTCACCATGGACCCAAATGCCAGAGCCTATCTCGACGGCAACCGTTTTTTCCAACGGCATGCCGCTCTGTTGGGAAGCACGGGTTCCGGAAAGTCCTGGACCGTGGCCACCATGCTCGAACGGGCAAAAGATCTTCCTACCTCCAACATCATTCTATTCGATTTACATGGAGAATATTCAAATCTAGATTACGCCCGTCATTTAAAAGTTGCGGGTCCCGACGATCTCAACAAAGAAGACCCCTCTCTCCTCTTTCTCCCCTATTGGCTCCTCAATGCCGAAGAGATGCAAGCCATGTTCATCGACCGGACGGAATTCAGCGCCCATAACCAGGTGATGGCATTCCAGGACGCCGTAACAGCAGCCAAAAAGGAACAGCTCCGCCTGGAAAACAAACTGGATGTTCTGAACGCCTTTACCATCGATAGCCCGGTCCCTTTTTCACTGGATGCGGTCATCGATCGAATCAGTGAACTGAACACAGAAATGACACAGGGTTCCCGCGGTATCAAGCAGGGCAACTTCTACGGTCAATTCAGCCGTTTGTTGGTCCGGGTTCAGAGTAAAATCAAGGATAAACGGTACGGATTTTTATTCCAGGCGCCGCAGTCCCTGCATTCATACAACGCCTTTAATAATATCGCCGCCTCGCTGATGAGATATAGAGGCGAAAATAATCAGGTGAAAATCATCGATTTCTCCGAAGTTCCGTCAGACATGCTGCCGGTGATTGTCGGATTGGTGGCCCGGCTGGTGTTCCAGTTGCAATTCTGGACCGCTCCCAAAGAGAGACAGCCGATCGCCTTTTTCTGCGACGAGGCGCATCTCTATCTTCCCAAGAAGAATGATAGCAATCCTATCGAAAAACGGGCATTGGAGAACTTTGAACGAATCGCCAAAGAGGGCCGCAAGTACGGCGTCGGTCTGGTGGTGATCAGTCAGCGACCCGCGGATGTCAGCGAGACCATACTGAGCCAATGCAACAATTTTATCTCCTTGCGCCTCACCAACGCCACAGATCAGGCGGTGGTCAAAAAACTTTTGCCGGATAGTCTTGAATCGTTGGTCGAAGTTTTGCCTATTTTGGATATAGGCGAAGCGGTCATCGTCGGCGACGCGGTGCTTCTCCCCACTCGAATCAAGATCGCTCCCCCACAAGAACAGAACTGCCCCAAAAGCGGAACCCTCAATTTCTGGAATGAATGGAGCGCTCCCGATAAATCCACTACATTCGCGCTAGCCGTTGAAAACATGCGCAGGCAAAGTCGCCGCGCCATACGAAGGGCAGTTCTAGTAGTACCGGAGAAAAACGATAAATGATAATCACGCGTAACCGCAAAGGCATCAACTTCGATGCCGGCTTCCCGTTGGAGAATGAAGACGACCTGAAGCTCCTTTATGTTGACAGCAATCCGATCCAACGCAAACGGTTGAGCGGTTGGTTAAAATCTCCCGATTCAGAACCTCTGGTGCTGGTCGGTCAAATCGGCACGGGCAAGACAACAACCATTGCCATGGCGTTCGCGGATGCCGGAATCACTCCGGATATCAAACTATCGCTGGACACAGACACCTCCGGTTACACGCCTGGAGCGTACTGGGGTTTGTTTTTGGGCCACATTTTGAAGGCCGCCTTACAATTGGGAATCGATCCGGCGCTCTTCGGCTTCTCCGGGGATCTGTTCGAGAATAATTTTGCCAGTGTCCGGGAGATATCGGAATTACTGAAACGACGGTCTAACGGTCTTGCGGATTTTAATAAAAAAAAGAGACTCCTCTCTCGAATCGAGGCCTCCCTCGAATATATACAGCCGCAATTGCGGGAACTTATCGCTACCATCGAACAGAAAAACGGCCGGCGCTTATTTGTGTTTGCAGAAGGTATCGATAAATTCAAAATCCATACGCCGGATTACGAATCCCTCATCGATTTACTGGATTTTTTAAGCCGCTACAAAACTCTTTTTGAAGCCAACCTGCTCCATTTGTTCGGCGAACGGAGGGAATGGAAGAGCACTTCGAAACTCATCCTAACCGCAACTAAACAAGTAGACATAATATCTCTCATGAGAAGACGGATGGGAGTGTACGCGTCGAGCCGGGAAACTATCTACCCAATTCTGGCATCCCTTTCAGGTGGGAATCCCAGGCAGGCATTGCGGTTGCTCATCGAACACGAATTCGCCCTGAACGCAGAGATGGAGATAAAACAGTGCCTGGACTATGCCTGTCAACGAGTGCGCGATGATTATCTCAATACTATTAGTGACTTGTTCGATCCGGAATTATTAAAAGTGATCGATCGCGACCGTTATATCAAAACCGGCACACTGACCGGTTTTGATAGCCGGGCGGCAGCCCAGGAAGCGGTTTACCAGAATTGGATCATCATCGAAGAGGAACCCGACCACGCTCAAAACTGGCAGGCAAACATCAATCCCTTACTGCAACCCGCCATCCAAACACTGGCAACGCTTCCGGAAACCCTCGAGACCAAACTCCTGAGAGAATGGGCTCTAGACCATGACACCAGTCCCTTCGGACTGGACTTTAACATTGAATCTTCAACTCCAAAACATTATATAGAACGACTCCATGAAGAAAAAATTCACTCCGACTACACCATAACAGAGGTGTTTGACCGCATGGCCGCCTATTTTATCGAACCGTCCCATAAAGAGAAAATCATCGTTTCCTTCAAGAATCGCGATCTAGTGGAGCTAAGTAATGATTTTGTCCTCGGCCGGGCCGGAACATTCAACCCGCTTCGCTTTAAAGACGTCAAATATGAAGAAGAACCGGACATGCCAGTTGAAGATTGGCTACTTTTCCATTTGCACGAAGAATCATTCGATGGATATTCGATCCGGTTTTACCGGAATCTATCTGAACGGGAATGCACTGAATTGGATCAAAAACGGGACGCATTCCTCGATTTCAATATGATCTGGTGGATCGAAGAGGCCCGCCTTCGAAAATATTTGCCCTTTTGGCCTCAATTGAAACAATTCTTCAAAATCCTCCATCTGGAAGAGGAGGTGCTCTCCAACATAACCCCTCGGGAAATCGAAGACGATCTCGAAGACCTCGAATCCAATCTGGAAGAGCTGGATAATACCAAAGGCACAAAAGCGGAGAATCTGAAACAATCTGTGCTCCGGCTAAAAAATGTTCTCCTTTATTTGAAAAAAAAGAATCATGGCTGATCGCGAAAAATACTGCATTTTTTGGAATCGCGTCGAAAAGCAAGCGTTTTCGCCCTCGAAAGATGAAAAAGATCAACGGAGATGGCTCAAAAATTGTCTCATTTATTTTTTAAAGCAATTCGAACTCGATGAGAAGAAAGTGCATAGTGCAATGGAAAAATTTTCCAGGCGTTGCAAAGGGAATCCTTTCGAGATAAAAATCCCAATACCTGGATGTGATGTCAATTGTATTCTCGAGTTAGGCGCCATCACTCCTCAAAAATTTTCTTATTCCCTGGATTGGACCAAAGAAACCAATGATAAACCCAATAAAACCATTCGGTTGGAATATGATAGCACGGGCGATTATTGGCAACGAGACGACAAGCCAACAACCCTCCCTGAACGTTCACACCAAAAAAAAATTCTAAATGGGAAAAAAAGAAACAGTCAGGAGAAACATAAAATCTCAAAAAATGAATGCTCAGCCGGAGATATAGAGATCATTATCAAGTCCAAAATCGTTCATCCGCCCCTCCACCTTCATCCCGGAATTCACTCCGGGATTCGTATCAGCTTGAACGAAACCAACCCATTTGTTTTTCTTTATCAACTATTGTTCCAGCTTTTGGTTTTAGTTGGGGAAAAAAAGAGGGATGCAGAAGAAATACGGCTGACCAAAAGCCTGTTCGATAACTGGGGGAAATCGCCACTCTCCAGCAGCGACTTGTTCCCGGAAAACTGAATCACCTCCCATCGTCATCGAGACCAGATCGTAACTCTCAAACCGATAAAATATGGTATAATGGGGGATGTTTGAGAAGCGGGATTCGTGGTTGATTCGGATAAATGGGATTGTACAGGGGGTCGGCTTCCGACCGTTCGTGTACAACCTGGCGGAAAAGTATGGATTGAAAGGGTTTGTATTGAACAATACCGAGGGTGTGACCATCCGGGTGGAGGGGAAGAGCTGTTCGGTGGAGGCGTTTCTCCAGGAAGTGCGAACCAATCCGCCGCCATTGGCGCAGATCAGCCGGATATCGAACGAGCGATCGGAGTTCCAGGATTTCAAGGAATTCAGCGTCGAGAAGAGTACCGCCTCGGACAAACGGACAACATTCATTCCGCCTGACACTGGTGTGTGCGCTGAGTGTTTGCGAGAGTTTTTCGACGATGGGGACAGGCGGTTTCATTATCCGTTTATCACCTGCACCCATTGCGGGCCGCGATTCAGCATTATCGAAGATATCCCATATGACCGGGAAACCACTGCCATGAAGGTTTTCCCCCTTTGCGACGATTGCCAAAAAGAATATGACCTGCCGCCGGACCGGCGGTTTCACACTGAACCGACGGCTTGCGGAACGTGCGGGCCGCGATTGTCCTTACTCGACAGGGACAGGAAGCTAATTTCGGATGACACAGATAATATCGCTAGACAAACAGTCGAATACTTAAAAGACGGGAAAATCCTTGCCATCAAAGGCGTCGGCGGCTTTCACCTGGCGGTGGACGCGACGAACGACGAAGCAGTCGATCTGTTGAGAGAACGCAAGAGGCGGCCCTTCAAGCCGTTCGCGTTGATGAGCGGTTCGTTGGATACCATCGAGAGCTTCCTCCACATATCTCCCAAAGAGACGGAGATGCTTCTCTCGAAAGAACGGCCCATCGTGATCTTGAAAGAGACCAAACCGTTGGTGAGTAGATCTGTGGCGCCGGAGCTCACGTTTTTGGGGGTTATGCTTCCCTACACTCCGTTTCAACATTTGCTCTTCGCGAACGATCCTTCGCTTGTATTGGTGATGACCAGCGGGAATATCAGCGAAGAGCCCATCGTCTGCGGCAACGATGAAGCCTTCGATAAGTTGGGTCATATCGCCGATTATTTTGTCAATTTCGACCGGGACATCGTGGCCCAATCGGATGACAGCGTGCTGTTCGCGGTTGATGAAGAGCCCTATGTCATCCGGCGCGCCAAAGGATTTGTCCCGGTACCTGTGATGTCTTCCCCCACCCTCCGCCATATCCTGGCCACCGGCGCGGACTTGAAAAACAATTTCGCCATCGCCAAAGACAACGTCATCATTCAAAGCCAATACATCGGCGATCTGGAAAGCCCCCTGACCGCCGGAGTCTACCGTAGCACCCTGGAGCATTTCGAGAAAATCTTCGCGGTGAAGCCTGAGATTGTGGTCTCGGACATGCATCCCAATTATTTCTCGTCCGCTATTGCCGCAGAATACGAGCAAATGGGTTTAAAACGAATCCGGGTGCAACATCATCACGCCCATATCGCGTCGGTTTTGGAAGATCGCCAAATAGACGAAAAGGTCATCGGTATCGCTTTCGACGGGACCGGGTACGGTCTGGACGGCCGAATTTGGGGCGGCGAATTCCTCATCGCCGATCGAAACTCGTTCGCGCGGGCGGCCCATTTTTCCTATTTCCCGCTGCCCGGAGGCGAAAAAGCGATCAAAGAGGTGTGGCGCATCGGTTTAGCCTTGCTCTACAATACCTTCGGCAAAGATCTCTATCCAGGAAACCCGAAGCGAGCGATGATCGTCCAATTGCTGGAGAAAAATTTGAATTCCCCTCTTTGTTGCAGTGTCGGTCGTTTATTCGACGGAATCTCCGCCATCCTGGGCGTTTCCGAATCGGTCTCAACCGAAGCCGAAGCGGCGCAAAAACTGGAAGAGCTAGCTCTCGCCGGGAAAAAAGAGTTGCCCCTCTCGCCAATTCTTCCGGTTGGGGACGAATTGGTCATCGACAACAGCTTCATTGTAAGGCAGGTAGTGGAATGGCTTCAGAAAGGCGAAGAACCGGCCGATATCGCCAGAGGCTTTCACAAACTCCTGGCGAATACCACCGTAAATACCGCGGAAATTCTCCGTAACCGCTACCAATTGAGCCGGGTCGCCCTTTCCGGCGGCGTGTTCCACAACCGTTTCCTACTGCATCTGATCATGAAGGGTCTGGCAAAAAAGAATTTCAAGATCCTGACCCCACGGGACACTCCGTTTAACGATGGTTGTATGGCGTTGGGTCAAATCGTTGTTGCAAAAGCGATGTTAGCTTCTATTTAGTTTCTTCCAACAGAAAATCTTCATTGGTAGGATATTTTTCAAGAAATTTCAGGAACAATTCCATCCCTTGCTTGGTCTTCACCTTCGACAGGGCGCGACGCAATTTGGCGATCTGTTTCATTTCCTTCGGACCATAGAGGAGTTCTTCTCGCCGGGTACCGCTGGCCAATAGATTAATGGCGGGAAACACCCTCGCCTCAGCCAGATTTCGATCCAGGATGATTTCGCTATTGCCTGTCCCCTTAAATTCTTCGAATATCAATTGATCCATCCGGGAGCCTGTATCGACCAACACTGTGGCGATAATGGTCAACGAACCGCCATTCTCGATATTGCGGGCCATACCGAAAAACCGTCGAGGTATTTCCAGAGCGCCGGATTGTAGACCGCCGGACATGGTGCGCCCCCGCTGCCCGGGCGCGGCCTTTTTATGATTGAACGCCCTGGCCATCCGTGTCAGGCTGTCAACCAGCACAACCACATCATAACCTTCTTCCAATTCACAGGTAACCCGTTTCATGGTAGATTGGGTCAATTTTATATGCTGCCGGGTGTCCAGGTCATTGGAACTGGCCAACACCTCGGCATTGACTTGCCGTTTAAAATGAGTGACCTCTTCGGGTCTCTCATCGATCAGAAGCACGATGATCCGGGCTTTGGGGCTGGCCAACCGGATCGATTTCGCGATCTGTTCCAACAAAATCGTTTTCCCCGCTTTCGGAGGAGACACGATCAAGCCACGGGTTCCTTTAGCAATCGGTGCAATCAGGTCCACAACCCGCATGGCGGGTTCGCCGCTTATCGACAGGTTAAACCGCTCATCCGGCGGAATGGCAGTCAGCCTGGTATAGGGAATGTTTTTTTCAATTTTTTCCGGAGGCAAAACCTCTCTCCTTAAGGCAAATTCAGAATGATTGTAGTAATCCACCTAAGATAATTAACTCTGATATGTTAATATAGTTATAAAACATTTTTTTGTCAACCCCTCTTCCACTTTATATCAAAAATCGCCAAAAAAATCTATGCCACCAAAATCATAATCCCCCTCATCTATTCGATTTTCCCTCGATTCGACATTCGAAACCAGCCCACGAGATTTGACTTTTTGTTGGCGGTCTGTTATACCTAAACAGCAATACTATGAATAGCGACGTTATAATTGGAAGCATGATCGTTTTTGGAGCGTTGGGCTTAATCACTTACCTGGTCTTCAGGAGTGTTAGAACCATCGATCTTATCCATAAGAAAAAACTGAATTCAGCGCGAGAAATAACCAAAAAAATTAATGAAACCAGATAACCCTCAAATATCGACAGAACTATCCCGCGAACTTTCCCTCTTTCACGTCACCATGATGGGACTCGGGATGATGATCGGCGCCGGCGTTTTCCTGGGCATCGGTAACTCCATCTATGTCGCCGGCCCCGGCGGCGTGTTGTTGACATTCTCACTCAATGGAGTTATCGCGTTGTTCACCGCATTGTCATATGCGGAACTTAGCTCCGCCATACCCAAAGCCGGCGGCGCGTACAATTTTGCCCGACTGGCGTTTGGACGTGGTACCAGCTTTATTGCGGGCTGGATGGAATGGTTTGCTTCCAGCGTTGCCGGAAGTCTTTATGCCGTTACCTTCGCCATTTACACAGTCCGGTATTTTCAGAGTTTGCGCATGCTGGAATGGGTGCCCTTCCCCGTTTATTACACTGAAAAGATCGTGGCCTTGCTAATCGCCGCCTTTTTTATTTACATCAATTACAGAGGCGCTTCAGAAGCGGGAAAAATCGGCGCGTTTTTCACTCTGGGGCAAACGTTGTTTTTG
>JAHELQ010000626.1 GCA_024644125.1 Candidatus Aminicenantota bacterium
ATTGGAGGAAACTATGTTAAAAAAACTATCGAACACCAAGAAAAAAAATCTGGCGGACCGCAAGGCAAACATCCCGGTAGGATGTTCGCAACTATGCAATCTTCGCTGCGGTAGCGATCCTACGCTGGCACAGATTCGCAACGCTTCACTTTTTTACGCTTGATTTTAAGTTTGATCACCATTTCAAGGAAAACAGGGGAAACAGGACATTGGCGCCATTCCCGGTTTTCCGGTTACAGGATGGCGGTTTCGTTCAGGCGGGTGACAGGGACGAAGCCCAGGTCGGTGAGATCGGAATTTAACACTCCGCCGTCTTCCCCTAGAAAATCGAGCCAATACCGTTCCTTCACCAACAGTTGATTGGGCCGGAACCGCAATTTGTAATTCATGTGGCGGTTTTCAGGCACAAAATATCCCAGGTAGAAATAATCCTGCTTGAGCCTTTGGGAGAGTTCCAACGCTTTGTATATGAGAAAGGTGCCCAGACTCTCGGCGTAGTAGAGGTCGTCGTAATAGCTATAGACTGCGGAGGTGGCGTGGGGGGTGATATCCAGATGCGATACGGCCACGAGCTTGTTGCCGTCGTGCACAGACATCTGGTAGGCGGAGGGAGAAGGATAGTAGAAGGATTTGATGAATTCGTCGTATGACTGCTGGCCATTGTCGCTGAACCGGTTGAGATGTTTGCAATACAATTCATACGCCTCGAGATACAATACCGGCCGGTCAAGGTTAACGGTCAAACGCTCATTTCTCTTGAACAGCCGTTTGGCGGATTTGGAGAAGTGAAACGCTTTTACCGGAACCCGGATGGGAATGCATTGATGGCATTCGCGGCACACCGGCCGGAAAAAATAATTGCCGAAATGACGGTACCCGTTTTCCAGTAAACCTTCCAGCGACAAATGGTCGAAGAAATGGATGAGGACGCCTTCGATAATCGACGTTCTTCCTTTCAAATAACTACAGGGGGATACATAGTCCTCAAGTTTAATACCTTTGACAGCCAGTTTACGCATCGCTCACAAACTTCGCTCCACTTAAATGAAGCGAACCTTCACCACATCCTTTTTTAGTTTCTACGACCTTTTTTTATAAGACAAAAACGCAGATCAATACATTATTATCCTACGTTTTCATAAAAAAATCAATGCAAGGCGCCCGCAATTTTTCAATAAACCCGAGATATTCCGCTTGAATCCGGCATCGTCAGTAATAAAATCCCTTGATTGTCCTGACAGAATAGTTTTTTTCGTCTTTCAGCCGGACGGTGACGTTGTGGAACCGGTTCAATTGTTGCAGGTATTGTTGGGAGAATTGCAGAATGTATTGGGCTTTGATATCGCGACGGATATTACTGTACACCTTTTCGATATCTTTTGCATCTTCCATGAAGAATGTCTGGCCTCCGGACCGCGACGATATTTTCTCCAATAACATCTGGTACTCATCCGGCTCTTCCGCGGCCATTTTTTTCCCGATGGAATAGATTACCGCGTTGGATTTCTCCACCCTCTTGACCAATGTGAAGGGATCCACATACGAGCTATTGTCTTCACCGTCGGAAAACAGAACGATGATATTGTGCCCGGGAATACTCTTCAACATTTTTAACGCGTACATCACCGCGTCATGCAACGCTGTGGCTCCATAAGGAATCGCCACTTCGAGCGATTCCTCCAAATCCTGTAATTTATCTGTAAATTCAGTATCCTCGAACACCTCATCGTTGAAAAACACCACCATCGCGCGATCTCCGGGAGTCATCAATTCTTGCAAAAAAACTTTGGCCGCTTTTTTGACCCGCCCGATTTTATCCTTCATGGAGAAGCTGATATCGATCAACAACATCATGTGAGACCGGGTATCGCCGCTGTGGCCAAAATAGGTGATGGGCCGGATATGGCCGTCCACTTCCAGCACAAAATCCTCTTTTTTCAGATTTTCAATGTAATTTCCCTTGCGATCGGTCACCACCACAGGCACCACCATTTCAGAAACCTCCACCTCCTGGAAATCGTCGATAGGGAACGACCGGATCTCGCGCACCTTGAGCACAGACTCGATTCCCCTCACCAATACCTGCAGGGTACGATTCTTCGGGTTGGCGCCGAAATCATATGTGAACCGATACGGCGGCGCCGCGATCTCCTTGATCAACGCGCCATCCAGATAAAATTCCACCTTTTTGACGGCATCCGCTTCGATACTCACCAATCGCGCACGGATCTCCCGCTTCCCCAACCAGATATCGTCTTTTTTTGGCGAATCGATCGCCACATCCGCCTGGGAAAATAACGGCGACGGAAAAAACACGCCGGCGCACACAAACAAAACCGGTATCATATAAAAAATCGAGTTACGCTGAAAATTCTTCATAACATCCTCAAATATCCCTCTTTTTTCATTTTGTTCACTCCCTGAACAAGATGGGAGCGATTGCACACATCCAGCATAAAATAGGTGCCGACATAATCTTTATAATAGTTCTGATGGTAGAACCGCCGGGCCACCTGGAAAAAATAACGATACATCAATTGCCCTAACAACGCTTCGGGAATATTCCCTTTGGCGGCATGATAGAACGCCTTTACCGGCAGTTCACGGATCATCTCACCGCTGATCCAACCGCTGTCGAAAAATTGCCCCAATTCCTGGGGAAACAACCGCATCCGGCGGGGCAACAGATTGCCGAAGCTATGATAGTAAATTCCCGCCGACAGCCCCCCAGCGCGCGAGTCGAGATTCGAATCCCCCATCGCTGGCGCCGATAATTTCTCGCCAAGAAGCAAAAGCTCGGTAAAATTGAGGTGATGGTCATCGCTCCTCCCTTCCAGAAACGCGGCGATAGTGCGGCGGCGGTACCCCGTAGCAACAGTATCCAACAAACACGACACCCTCTTCCCCGTCTCTTTGTTCGCCAGACCCTCGCGCATCGCGGCGAGGCCTTTCTCGACAAATCCGACCTGTTCCGCATTCCCCCCCGAAGCCGGCATCGCCGGATACCACTCCAGAATATTGGTAATCAACGGTTGAAAATGTTCAGGTTCGTAAATCATGTTACGGCGAAAAAACTGGTTTTGCCAGGCCGACGCGAACGCCACGTT
>JAHELQ010000124.1 GCA_024644125.1 Candidatus Aminicenantota bacterium
CGTTCCATCTCAAAACAGCACTGAAAGCGATTTTGGAATCTATCTGGGAGATCTTGTTGCCGGTGGTGATTTTGCTGAGTTATTTCGGCGGCCTGACCACCATCGTGGAGAGCGCCGCGGTGGCGTTGATATACACCCTCATTGTCGAAGTTTTCATCAATCGCGACCTCAAAATCCGCGACCTCCAGAGAGTGTTGCTCAAAGCGTTGCCGATAATCGGCGGAGTTCTCACCATTCTCGCGCTGGCCAAAGGTTTGTCCTATTTCATAGTGGATGCGGAAGTGCCGATGCACTTGACCGAATGGGTCAAAGCCAACATCAGCTCCAAATATATATTCCTTTTGGTACTGAATATCGCCCTCTTGATCACCGGTTGTTTTATGGACATCTTTTCCGCCATTCTGGTGGTGGTCCCCCTCATTCTCCCACTCGGCAACATTTTCGGCATCCATCCGGTCCATCTGGGCATCATTTTCCTCGCCAACATGGAGCTCGGTTACCTAACCCCCCCTGTGGGACTCAACCTCTTCCTATCTTCCTACCGCTTCAACGAACCAATGGGAAAAATTTACAAAGACGTCCTCCCCTTCTTCTTCATTCAATTAATCACCGTCCTGCTCATCACCTACATCCCCTTCCTCTCCACCGGACTTCTCAGCTTATTGAAATAACCAACGAAAAAATACATCCCCTGGCGGCAGTTGCAAAAACCCCGCCAGGGGGGATCTTGTTTTGCTTATCCTTTAATACTATAATATAACAATGAAAAAACTGCCGTTAGGGATCCAGACCTTCAGCCGGTCAATACAAGACTGGGAACAATATCCTGTCCTTCATATCGATTTTTTAAACCTTCGCCATGAAACCTCGGAAGAACTGATCGCGACGCTAAACCACTTGACCGAGCAGAACGCGGATCATTTTGGTATAAAGCTCCAACAAAACGGATACAACCAGGTGGTTGGCGTGGCATTCGATCCTGCGCTGCGAAATATTTCTGAATACAAAAGTGAAGATATCCAATACTGAATCACCCAATAAAACACATAAAATTAGAATAAAGAATCCCAGGAGGATGTAAGTATGGAAGCGTTTGTAGTGTTGATCGCCGAATGTTTGGCAGCGCCGTTGTTGGCCGGTTTCGTGATTGCGGTGGAAGCTGTTCTGGCAATGGCGGCGGGATTGTTGAATTGGAAAAAACGTGCGGCCGCGAAGACAGGTTCGAAATTTTTGAGATGGACGACAGTGTGCCTACTCGGCTTGCTGACGTTCACGGTAATTGGAACCTTCGCAGTCAACGCATTCTGGTTCGAGCCGGCGGTCCGTCTCGTTCTGGAGCGGGTGGAGGAGAGAAAAGGAATCCGCGTCACATTCGAATCGGCGACCGGCAACCTATTCACCGGAAAACTGGACCTCGCCGGCGCCACCATCGAACGTTCATCGCATCCTTCCAGTACGTTTTATCTCACCGCCAAACATATCGCCGCGGACCTTGACATGTGGCAGATTGTCCGATTGAAGCCGGTTCTCGAATTCCTGCACATCGATGGCATCGATGGCACATTCGAGCGAGCGGGAAAAAACGATCAGATAGAATCGCAATTGGATTTCATCATCGAGGACCTGACACTGGGAAACGCGAATTTATTGGTCAAAGACCAAACCGGTTCCCCCTTTCCGAAGGAACTGAAGGTAAGAATCGATACATTTCAAAGCCATCCTTTCCGAAGCACCCATATGGCTTATGATGCCTTGTTGCGTTCCACAATTTCCGGTAATATCAACGGTTCTCCGTTCAAGATTAGCAAAAACCCCGGAGACGGTACACACATGTCTAGCTGGAATCTTCAAAATCTTCGACTGGATCAATTCGGCGACTTCATGCTTGGCTCGTGGAATGTTATCGGAGAGGGAGTTCTCACCATTGAAGCGCAAAACACATTCCTGAACACACGACCCGCCACCATTGACATGAGTTGGAAATTGAAATTCTCCGGTATTCAACTGCACCGCCCCGCCAGGCTACTCAAACGGTATTTCAAATTGCAGGATAACGACGAAAAATCCACCAAAGAAAAAGGAAAAGAATTTTCCCTCGCATTCTCCTTCGATTTATCCGAGGATCAATTCATGAACCGGCCTTCGCTTGAAGCAGCGGGGGTTTGGAAACTCTTCCGGGAAAAATTCGCCCAAAAGGCATCCGACGCGTTCTCGGACATCAAAGAAAAAACACGTGTAGGCGGCGATAAGGCGAGGGGCAAATTCTCGGATTATTTTAATAAAGAACGCGGCGAAATATAGCGATATTCAATGAAATTGCAAGCGAAAATCTCCGCGGTACCACAATCTTCCCTCCCAAAACACAGCCACGGCGCGTAGGGCGCTTAGAGGATACACTTCTGCGATGATGGCTTCGGGATCGCAATCCGGTTTAATCCGGTTGGCGATCGCAGTCGCCAGCGCGTCTGCGACGGCGGCTCGCGCCGCCACCACAGTGACCATATCCGCCGTTCCCATGCTGAACGAATGCCCCCATTTTCCCGAAGAGGAGGCAATTCCCCATCGTCCCGGAGGCAAAAGAATCGTCACCTTCGGCGGGAATGTCCCATCGCCCGCGTGGATCATCACACTCATCTCCCGGCTACTGCGCAACGCCACATCCCCGCCATTTTCAACGAATAAATGTTCCGCGCAATCAGGCATCGCCTCCAGAATCTCATCGGCGAACGCCCCTGCCACAGCAGCCATCGGTCCTACTTCAGCAGGAATACTTGCCTCTATCATTCGATTCACGACGCCTTGTTCCCCACGTTGACGCCATGGATCGAGAGTGGTGTGGAATAAAGGATACCTGCCGATATACCCTTCCAATTGCCGGTATAGCGAGCGGAGCTTCCGCTCCGCCGACTCCGCCAGTTTGGCCGGGAACGCGCCTGTCCCCTCACGCCCCAGCAAGATATTACTCATGATGTATGTGATCTCCGCCAATTGGAAAAACCGATCGCCGTCAAGCATGAGATTTCGGTACCACATCTCAATCTTCTCCCGCCTGAACCGGAAATTTTTGTAACGCGCTATCCATTGGGATCGGTTTGACCGGCTCTCGTAAAAAAAATCGACCCGCCAGTATCCAGTCCTTCAAAATTTCCGTTATCTTTCCGGCAACCCGATTGTCCGACATGGTGCGGGTGGGGACAGGCTCCCTATTGCCACAAATAACAGCTTTCCCGGACAAAAGAGTTTCATAATCAATTTGCCCCACAATGTCTCCGGTTGCATAGTCCACCAAATTTGTCCTGATCCCCCGGTTCCGCACACTGACCCGGAACGCCATATCGTCATCCAGAACAGGGATCGCCATTCCGATCGAGATATAGATACTGATCCCGTAACCGGGGATCACAACCGGTCTTATATACTCCGGTTTCATATGTTTCAGGTCAGCCACAATCGCCAGTGTGGCGGCGGGGCCGATGGGAACATCATTGTCTTCGTCCCGCGTTCGCCCCGGATAACTCTGCGTCCCCTCCCATGCGACATACCCTGTGGTTCCGCAACAAAACAACGGAGTTCCCACTCCAATTGTCCTGAGCGCCGGATCATTCAACAACGGCGACAATTCCCCGCTCCCGGAGTAATTGACAGAACCCGTACGAGGGCGCAACGCCCCCATATATGTATGCAGAGTACGGTTCGAAGAATTGACGGCGGCATTGTAGTTTTGATACAGATTGCGCGGATTGTAGAGATACGCCTGGTTCACCTGGTCCAGCCGCAACTTCCCCGTCACCGCGTTTCCAGGGTAACAATCGGTGGATGCGCCCGATGCGCTGAAATCAACGGCTTCGCCCCGCACCAATTTTGCGATTACATGCGCTCCGCCAAACATTGGATTGCCAGGATGTCTTTCAGTCGCTCCCAAATAGAGATCCGCGGCTGCAATCCCCCCATACGCAGGCACTCCATCAAACGACGCCCGCTCCATTTTCACCGCCGGCCGCGCATGCCCAACATTGATAAACATGCCGCTGGAACACATCGGACTGAATGTCGCGGTGGTGACGGCATCCACCATTCTCGCCACCGCTTTGACCGATTCTTTCTCCGCCAGCTCCTTCACTTCCGCGGCCGTCAACACGACTGCCTTGCCTTTTTTGATTCTATCGTTGATTTGTTCAATTGTTTTCATGAAAAAACTCCTGGTGTATCGCTTTAACCGCATCGATACAATCTCCGCGGGGAATGATAAAATAAGCGGCCACGTCCGACGCTCCGAAGCAAATAATTCTGATGTTGATGTGCTGTCGCGACACAGCGCCAAACACCCGGGCGGCGATTCCCGGTCGATGCAAAATTCCATCCCCCACCACCGCCACCAAAGATATGTCGTCGATCCGTTCCATCTCGACCGCAATCCCTATTCCCCCTTCGAGAAGAACATCCGCCGCTATAGATGTATCCTTGCGGGACAACAACACGTTGATGGCGGTCTGCGCGGTAATGATGGATTTGATATTGATACGGCAACCATTCAACCGTACGGCGATTTCCGCCATGATCCCGGGTTTGATGCCAACTCCGGATCCCTTGATTCGCAAAATCCCAACGTCATCTGTCCAGGTGACGCTTTTGACAATCCCAATGGCTTGCCGCTGTAGACCCGAAACAATCGAAACAGGTTCGAGACTGCCGGAGAAGGTGGTGATATTGTAGAGTCTCACCGGAATTCCCGCTTCCGACAGAGGTTCGAATGTCCTGGGATGGAGAATCCCCGCCCCAAAATAAGACAACTCGGCCGCTTCCATGTACGAGAGTTGGCCGATGGCGTTTGCTCCGTCTATAACCTTTGGATCCGCGCTCATGAATCCCTCCACGTCTTTCCATACATCCACCGCTTCGGCGCCGATACAATATCCAATAGCCGCCGCCGAATAATCGCTGCCGCCACGCCCCAGGAGCGTCACCTTCCCATTGTCCCCAATCCCGTAAAATCCGGGGACAATATAGGTGGTATCCGGCCGCAAATTTTGAACGAGCCTGTCCCCCGACTTTTTATAATTCACAGTCGCATTGCCGTGAATGCCGTCTGTGAAGAGACCGATCTCCTCAGGCAACGCCTCGAGACATTCGATAGCCTTGTAATTGAGAATGGAGGTCAGCAATAACGACGACAACCGCTCGCCGTAACTGAGCACCCGGTCTTCCGCCGCCTCGGGCGCCTCTTGCAGTAAATGGATACCGAACAAGAATTTTTCCAACTCGTCCAGCCGCCCCCGGATTTCAAAGAGGGTTTCTTGCCGGATAATGGCATGATTGACATAGGAGAACAAAATCTGCTTGTGTTCTTCCAATAATGTCGATTTGAGCCGAAAAATCAGCTCTTTGTCCCGCACAACGCCTGTCAGCACCTCTTTCAACATATCAGTGACACCATACAACGCGGAAACGACAATCACCAACGGTCTGTCATACGCCCGAACCGCGCTGATCAGATTGGCGATATCCTCCGCCCTTTTTAAATTCGAACCGCCAAATTTTACAACTATCCGTCCCATCATTCGTCTCCATATATACTTACAAATGCCTCGGCATTGGCGATTGAACCTCCGGCCGCTCCCCTGATGACATTGTTCACCAACAATACAAATCCAATCCTTCCCTCCCGCGCCTGCAAGCCGCCGATCCACACCGGCATACCCTGCGGATATCCTGCGAAACAGTGTCGCGGTTGGGGACAGGCGACATTCGCTTCATACAGCAATGGACGCGCCGGTAACGAAGGAAGCGCTCCGGCGCCGGACTCGAATGTGTTCCAGGCCGCCGCCACATCGCCCGTTGACACAGCCTGCGTGAATTCTACCCACACTGTCTCCAGATGGCCGAACATCACCGGCACCCTCACACACCGGGGAAAAAGAGGAAACGCTTCGCCCAGTATTTTGCGGGTTTCCACGATCATCTTTTCCTCTTCATTGCCGATATGAGGTATCACATTGTTCATGATATCCAGGGCGCTCAATCCCGGATATCCAGCGCCTGATATCGATTGGTAGGTTGACACCGTTACCTCCCGTATGCCGAATCTCCGTAACGGAGACAGCGCCAATACGAGGCCGGTGGTGGAACAATTGGCGTTGCACACCACAAATCCCCCAGCCGGAAAGCCTTGATCTCTTATCAACTCCAGGCTCCCTACATTGACTTCCGGAATCAACACTGGAACTTCCGTTCGCGTCCGCAACGCCCCGGCATTGGAAAACACGAAAAAGCCTCGTTCCCGAAGCTCCGGCTCGACATCGGCGGCCTTTTCCGCGGGCAACGCCGAAAAAACGACGCGGATATCCCTCTCTTCCAGAAGCCCCCAGTCGGCCGGAAGCGGATCGATCGACAATTCCGCCGCCCGACGCGGTAATGGCACGGGCAAATGCCAATTCACAGCCTTTCCATAATTCATCCCTCCCATGTCGTTAGAAGCCGCGAGATATGACAAACGGAACCATGGATGCCGGGACAACATCCACGCAAACACCTGCCCAACCATCCCTGTGGCGCCCAATAGCGCCACATTGATTTTCTCTTCATTCGCTATCTTTCGCTTCAAATTCATCTTTACCTTCTCCTTGATCTTGTTGAAATTTTTGTGTAGAGTACTCCTGCCAATGTATATTTATATACATTTCCGGAAGCGGGTACGCGGAAATGACAGGACAACCTCCCCGCGGAAATAGAATTTTATAAATTTCCCGGGTAAGGATGTACTGGTGGTTCAGCGAAGGATTTCGCCATAGGTCAAGACATTCGAGTGGTCATGAGTAACCTCCATAAACTATTCAGGGAGCGCAACTCCCCATCTGAATGGACCACCTTATCCTGCTCATCGTGTATTCCAGGACAGGTTGGTGAGGTTCACAGGGATTCAGAAACCCTTCCCTCGTCTTCATAGCCCGGAAGCTTTGAAGCTTGAAAAAATACTATATCAAATCATCCACGATTTGTCAACCGCGCCAAAAAATCCCGCCGTAAGTCAACCGGTGAAGCCACGGCTTTTTTGTGATAAAATTCAGCGGTGGCTGGATCGAAATTGTAATCTTCCACAAACTTATGATAATTTTCCAGGACATCGCCGACGGATGCGACAATATAATCTAGTTCTTCTACGGTCATCGTGGGGTGTAGCGACAGTCTCACCCAACCCGGTTTGTCGCTCAAATCGCCATGGTTGATTTTAAATGTGATGGCCTGGGACATTTCCCGGTCCACATCCAACAAGATATGCCCATATGTACCGGCGCACGAACAACCGCCTCTGGTCTGAATGCCGAACCGGTCGTTCAAGAGTTTGACAATCAAATTATAATGTTTTCCAGGGCAATAGAAGGAAACGATCCCGATGCGGTTCCGTTGCTGCGCCTCCAGCATGTGAAGGCAGGGAAACTTCGACAGGCCGTCCATCACTTTGTTCACATACAGATGCTCGCGATCGAGGATGTGTTCCGCTCCCATATCCTCTTTCAACAAGATGGCCAACGCCGCCTTGATGGTCTGTAAAAAACCGGGAGTGCCGCCGTCCTCCCTCACCTCGACATTATCGAAGTAGCGTTGCTCGCCCCATGGATTGGTCCAGAGAACTGTGCCGCCGCCTGGACGGTCCGGTACCTTGAGTTTGTACAACGATTTGTCGAATACCATGATGCCGGGGGAGCCCGGGCCGCCTAAAAACTTGTGCGGCGAGAAAAAAATGACGTCAAGCGTTTGCAACGGATTGGCCGGATGCATATTGATATCGACGTACGGAGCCGACGCCGCGAAATCGACAAAACACAAACCGCCATGTTGATGCATGATCTCCGCCATCTGATGATAAGGCGTGATGATTCCCGTCACATTGGAGCAAGCGGAAAACGAACCTATCTTCGTCTTGCGGGTTTTATTCT
Source organism: Candidatus Aminicenantota bacterium (assembly GCA_024644125.1). Taxonomy (GTDB): domain Bacteria; phylum Acidobacteriota; class Aminicenantia; order UBA2199; family UBA2199; genus JAHELQ01. The sequence goes on from JAHELQ010000124.1 coordinate 7,935, forward strand.
CGTAAAGAATCTGCCGCAGATGGCCTAGATCCGGCAAACCTTCATCGGTGCGGCGGATCAAGCGCACATCCACTTCGCACTCGTTCCAGGAGATCTGATTGGAATGGTGCTCCATATGGGTGATGATCACCAAAGGGCGATCGTCCCCTTCCACCTTGACCTGCGCCTTATATTGCTCCGGCACCCGCAAACCCAAAATCCGCTGCAATTTATTGATCACCTCGGTCATTCCGAAGCCGGCGCTCATCAGCGCATCGCCTGGTCCGGCGTTGACATGTTTCTTGATGACGGCTTGCGCGTGATGGTAGGCCTCCGTCATAGTAGTGCCGGTCAAAGTGGTTTCGGTATGCGTATTGGCCACATACGGACCCAATGTACCGGCGATGAAATCTTCGATAGGTTTATATAAACGACCGGAGGCGATCCAATCCGCATATAGAACTTTTTTTTCTCCATAAGGAGACAGGAATGTCAAATTACTGCCGATAATATTATGCTTATAGTCCGAAAAATCCTTCATATGAAATCCTCGTCACAATTTTTTCGCTCAAATGGAGTGAAGACTCTTATTATAAACCCATCTTCATAGCATGTCAACGTTTCAAACCGAACGCTTCAACACCAACAGAGTTATATCGTCCGATACATTGATAGGGCCGATATGTTTAACAACAATCCGCAAAATCTCTTCCACGATCTCGATCGCCGGTTTGTCCAAAACCTCTAGCACCACGTCGCCCAATCCCTGGATTCCAAACTCGATGCCTTTTTTGCCTGCGGCCTCGATCACGCCATCGGAGAACACCACCAGCACATCCCCCACTTTCAATGGCAGCTCCCGTTCGGAATAAAGGGAATCCTGTTTCAGCCCCAGAGCGTAACCTCCCTTTTCCAGAAATTGAGGTTCCTCGCCGGCCCTGAACAACACCGGCCGTTGAAATCCCGCGTTGGCGTACGCCAGGCTGTTTTTTTCACGGTCAAGTATCGCGTAGAACAATTTAGCGAATTTGTCCGTACCCGCATAGCGAAATAACATGATATTGGAAAATCGGAGTATTTCCGCTGCGCCTCCCGCCAGATAAACCTGGCCGCGCACCATCGTGTGCAAGCCTGACATCAAAAGCGCCGCTGGAATCCCCCTGCCCGTCACATCGCCGACACAAAACGCCGTATAACGATCGTCCACCTGGATAATATCGTAGAAATCCCCCCCCATAGTGGGCGACGAAAGAATCGTTCCTTTGATATCATATCCAGGAATCACAATCTGAGCAGCGGGAATGAGATTGTCCCGGATATTGCGGGCCACCACAAGTTCCTGCCGTGATTTCAGCAATCGTTTATTCTCCATCACATCATGGACAATCGCCACATACAATGGCGGCTTGTGATTGCGCAGCATTTTCAAATAGATCTCCACCTCGAATTTCGTCCCGTCTTTACGCCGCTGCATGGTCTCATACACCATTAAATCCTTCTCCTCCAATTCCATCATTTTGGTTAAAGATTTCAACGAGCTCTGGGTCAATTCCGGCCAAAGTTGCAGAGGCGCCATCTCTAGAAGCTCTTCCATTTCATAACCGGAGACTTGCAATCCCTCGCGATTGACATGGACAAATTTCATGGTATCTGCGGCAAACACATATATTTCTTTGTACAATTCGGTCAGAATATTTCCATAATGAACCAGCAAATCCTTCGATCTTTTTTTGCCGGTGATATCGATCATCGAGGTCATGGCGTACTTTTTCCCATCTTTCGAGACCAGATGGCCGGGATTCATCAATACTGTGACAACATCCCCCCGCTTGCCTCTGCCGTTCCATTCCAACGGAATCTCAGGCATTCCCACCAGGAATGATTCATACAATTTTATCGCGCTCTCCCTGTTATCCTGCTGAAGAATCATGGTAAACGGACGGCCCATCAACTCGTCGCGCCTATAGCCATGAATCCTGCAATATGCCTCGTTAATCTCCACATAATGACCATCCGCGTCCGTGATACAAATCCCCGCATCCTGAATGCCGAACACCAACCGCAGAATATATTCTTTATCAGCGATTTGCAGCTTGAAAAAACTCTCTCTCTCTTTTTCTTCATTATTGCCCATCATTTTCCCTCTTGTTAATTAATATAATATAAAACCCAAAAATATCAATCATCTGAGTTTTAAATCTATACAATTGACTTTTCCAGCAAATAAAGCTACTATAATAAAACTTTACTTACAGAGAAGAAAGATGGAACAATTACCCGACATACCCGGTTATATTGTTAACCGCAAAATCGGAGAAGGCAGTCTATCGGCTATATACCAGGGCCAATGCGAAAAATCCGGCCGCCAGGTCGCTATAAAAATTTTGCAACGGGCCTACACATCCGAACCAACCATCGTAAAACGTTTCATCCAGGAAGCGAATACCGGAGCCAGCCTGGAACATCCCAATATTGTCAAGATTTTTAGTGTGGGCAATGTCAGAGATTATTCTTTCTTGGTGATGGAATATCTCCCGATGACGCTTCGGGACCAATTGGACTCTTTGGATAGGAACGCAAAAGAGCCAAATTTTCATGAACTCGCGGTCTTGAAACAAATCGCCGGCGCCCTGGCTTACGCCCACGCAAAAGGAGTCATCCACCGGGATATCAAACCGGAAAACATCATGTTCAGGGAAGATTCATCGGCGGTATTGGTGGATTTCGGACTGGCCCGCATCCAACATTCCGGTCAACGCCTGACAAGAACCGGCATCTCCGTCGGAACGCCGGAATATATGAGCCCCGAACAGATCCAGGGTGACGAGATCGACGGCCGGGCGGACATCTATTGTCTTGGGGTGGTGTTCTTTGAAATGGTGACAGGCGACATTCCGTACAAAGCGCCCAATTATATCTCTCTCGCCATGCAACACATAAAAAAAAAGGTCCCGAAACTTCCCCGGAAACACCGTCATTTTCAACCGTTCATCGACAATATGATGGCCAAGGAAAAAGAACGGCGTTTCCCAGGCGCGCAAGCGCTTCTGGAATTTATCGAGACCTTCGAATCCTGATCGCGTTACTGAACCCTGATCGCGTTCCAGTCACCGGACGTACCGTTACCGGCCCAATCGCCGTTCATACTCTCGATGGTTCCGATAAGCCGGTAATTAAGCCAATTGTCATAGGTCATGGTCAGATCCGAACCATCCACAACCCACACGCCAGTATTCCCGCTATTATCACTGAACGTGCCGCCAAACACATCCGGACCGGCGAACACAATCCTGAGCTCCTGCTCCGCGTCATTGACATCCGTCAACTTGAAAATCCATTCGTCGCGCAGATCGATAATCCGAGCCACAAGATGCGTGTCTGTAAACATGGTAATTGTTCCGGCGAGGGGAAACTTCGTCCCATTGACCAAAACCTCGATTCGTTTGTTTTCATCTAACGCTTCGTAATCAAACTTTATCTCATCGAACTCATTATGGGTCGTCACGCCTGACTCAGGAGTACCCAATACTCCTTCATACACTTCAATGGTTAATATATAATCGGGGCTGCCAAAATTTTTACAATTGCTCAACGGTAACACTGCGGCAACAAATAATATCAACAATATAGCAATACTAATTTTCCTTCGCATCATCATGTTCTCCTTTCAAAGGCTTATAT